>JBAXRC010000034.1:0-10477 GCA_037131415.1 bacterium
GTCTTCCAGGCGGGCGGAGACAAACTCACGATCCGTGCACGTCTTGTTGAGATAACGGATCATCTCCATCATCTCGGGATGCGGCGTGGAAAAATCCGTGCCGTTGGGAAAGAACCGGTGCGACTTGAGCACCGTGTCGTCAGTCGCCTTCCAGGCCGATTCCATGCCCTCCAGCATCCACTCCGGCTTGAAGGTCTTAACCCCCTCGATCATGAAGAAGTCCTCATCCACGCAGGCGGCATCGGCATTATGCATGGCAACCCCCTTCTCCGGGGTGTACTTGAATTCGGGGCTGACGCCATCGAACCCGTATTTCCCGCGGATGCAGGCGAAGACATGGAATCCGGACCGGCCGAACGCGCCGAGTCGGCTGGTCAGCACCCGGGTGCCATCCGGCCCCTCCCACATGAACTCGCTCTCCGGCGCCCGCTGCTCGGAAACACGCTTGGCGCAGATGATGAAGTCCATGCCGAACTCCTTGTAGAACTGGGGGAACTGGGCGGTCTGCCCCCAGCCGAAGGAGTTGTAGCCCACCTTGAGGTAATCGCCATACTTGAGCGAAACGCGGATGCCCTTGAGCATGTTGCGCGCCAGGCATTCCCCGTCCAGCGGATAGAGATCCGGCAGGGTGTACCACGGCCCGACCGCGATGCGACCGGCCTTGATGTAGCCCGTCACCTTGTCACGGTGCTCCGGCATCACTTCCAGGTAATCCTCGATCGGCGCCACCTGGCCGTCGAACAGGAAACACCGGTAATCCGGCTGGGTATCGAGGATGTGGAGCAGTTCATCCATCAGCTCGACGAGCAGCATCCGGTTCTTCCACAGCGGATAGCGCCACTCGCGATCCCAGTGGGTTTGAGGAATGACATAACCAATCGCCTTGTTGTTTTTCTTCATAATCCCACCACGCTCCCTGCTCAACCAAGAACCTTCAAGATTTCACCAAACGTCGCACAATAGTGATCACACAGACCGCGCGTCCCGCTTTCCAGAATGTTGCCGCCGCCAATCCCGATGGTCGTGAACCCGGCCAGCCGGATGGAGCACACCCCCGCCCCGCTGTCCTCGATGCCGACCACATGGTCCCGGTCCTCGAACGGGATGCCCAGCCCCACGCGGCAGGTCTCGGCATACAGCCACGGGTGCGGCTTGGGGGAAAGTTCTCCCAGGGTCCCCACCTCGCCCTGGCGCAGGGGGAAGCCGGCGGTGATGATGCAGTCATAGAAGGCCTTCGGATCGCCCATGCCCAGCGCGTCAAAGGCCGACACGATTTCCGGATACGCCTTTTCATAGAGCCCGGAGGTGACCAGGCCGATCTTGATTCCGCGCGCCTTCAAATCCAACAGGAACTCCTTGATCCCCGGCGCCGGTGTGAACGCATTCTTCCGGCCGCGCCCCTCCAGGATGGCCTTCATCTCGCGGTGGGTATGCTCGAAATAGAATGTCCTCGCCTCCTCAAGACTCTTCCCCGGGCAGTACTTGTGGATGCAGTATTTCAGATGCTCCGAAACGCTGTGCCCTGAAACGAAGGGAATATCCGCGTCTTCCAGATCAAAGTCCGGCTTGCCCAGCAGGCTCGCGGTCGTCTGCTGGATGATCCAGATCCAGAACGCCTCGCTGTGAACGGTGGTGCCGTCCAGATCCATCAGCACCGCCTTGACGGGCTTGCGGAGTTCCGTGGCATGCACGGGATAATAGGCCGGATACCCCATGGTTGACTTCACATACGCCAGGGTCCGGTCGGCATGGCAGATGAATTCAACCTTGCGGTCGCCCGTTGAATAGATGGCGGCCACGCCGTCCTTGCCGACCTTGTGGAAGCCATCGCCCGCCTGCTGCAGGGCAATGAAGCCGCTGTCCGGAGTAACGGGGCCCAGGCCGGGAATGTGCGCGAATTGAGTTTTGTCAGGATGTGTCACAGTATTTTTAGTCCTCTGTTGCCCTGTACATCGCCACGGCGTTGTCCAGGGGAATTGCGTCTACCAGGATGTTACAGGTGCTTAAAATGAATCCGCCATCGGCGCCGATGGTCCGGCACAGCCGGTGCACTTCCGCCGTGATTTCCGCCGGGGTTCCGAACGGCATCAGCCGGTTGAGATCCAGATTGCCCATCAGGCAAAGCCGGTCGCCGTACTGCTTCTTGACGGCCTCAATATCCATTCCGGCGCTTGGCTGGAGCGACTGGAGGCCGTCGAATCCGCAGCCGACAATCTTGTCCAGGAGCGTACGGATATCGCCGTCCGTATGCAGGAACACGGGCACATCCCGGTGCGCCTTGATCCGCCGGATCATATCGGCATAAAACGGCCAGGCAAGCGGCTCCATGCACGCCTCGGGCAGGAACGGACCGGTGTTGTAGGCCATGTCGTCGGCAATCAGGATCATGTCGGCACCATGATCCAGGAAGCGAAGCGCCCGGCCCACCTCGAACTCCATCATGGCGCGGGCATAGGCGACCATGGCGTCGGTATCGGTCAGGCACCAGATCATCATCTCCTCCAGACCCAGCGTCCAGTCCATCTGGCTCAACGGACCGCCGATCTGGGCCGAGACGAACAGGTCGCTTTCCTTGCGGAAGAAATCCAGGTCGGCGGTTGTGGCGAGTTCCAGGCTGGGCGCCACATAGTCGAACGCCTCCGCCGGCTCGGACAAGGCGCGCCGCACCAGGGTATGTCCATACTCGGCGCAGGCGAATTCCTCGCCGAAGGCGCCCCGGAAAACGGGTCGCCCTTCCCCGTCTGTGCCAATGGCCTGCACGGGATATTCATGCACATGGGCCAGATCGGCGTTCAGGTGCCTGAGCGCGGCCAGCCGCCGGTGTTGCGGGTTCTCCCCCGTAAAGCCGCCTGCTTTAGCCAGGGCGCCCAGGAGCTTCGGCTCGATGGCGAGATCCCCTTTCGGCGTCCGGTCAGGCCGGACATGGCGGATGGCGTCAATAACCCGTTGTCGGCGCGGGGAGTGCATCAGTCCTTCGGCAGGGTCTTGAACCAGGTGAAATACAGGATAAAGGCACACAGCAGGAAGATGCCGCCGGAGATCGAGGCCCGCTCAAACCAGCGGCCCATGCAATACACCGGAGTCATGTAGAGCGAGTACGAGGCGATCACGCCCACCACCACATTGATCGGAATGAACTTGAGGTTCAACGGCGTATTGGTCGGCAAGCCGGAGGACAGGGCGCGCTTGCGGATGGCGCCCCAGAACCCGAACGGCCGGACGCGGCAGTAGAACGGATCAATATACTTGGCCTCCACCGGCGGGGTCAGCAACGAGACCGCGATGCAGGTGACAAACGACAACCCCAGGATGGCATAGGTGTAGGACGCGTTCGAGAACTGCTGGACCCAGGCATCGGGCCCCGTGAACTGCTTGAACAGCATCATCAGCGAGGGCACGAAACCGACCACGCAGCCGGAGGCAAAGCCCCATCCGTTCATGCGTCCCCAGTACCACCGCAGCGCCAGCGGCACCACCACGCAGGTGATCAGCCCGCCCAGCATCCAGCCCCAGACGCCGTTGAGGGAGCTGTAGGTCGTGAAGAGGTAGCCGAATCCCATCGCGGCCCCGACGATCCCGGCGGTCGCGAGATAGCTGGCGATCATGTTGCCCTTCGCCTTCTCGTTGTCGTGCTCGAACAGCGGCTGGAAGATGTCATGCACGAAGATGGAGGCGGCGGCGTTGACCTCGGAGCTGAACGCGGACATGTAGGAGGCCGCCAGCGTGGCGATGATCAACCCGCGCAGGCCGGGAACCAGCAGGTTCGACTGGACATACAACGGATAGATAGCGTTGGGATCGCTGTAGAGCACATTGCTACCCACAACCTTTACGACATTCACCGTCTGATCCTTGAACACGGCGTAGGCGAGGAAGGCCAGCCCGGCCGTCACCACCCACCGCGGAATGGCCATTCCCTGCCAGAGCGCGGCCTGCCAGGCCGCGTGCTTGGCGCTTTTGGCCGCCAGAAACCGTTGCTCCCCGTAGCGCCCACCGGCCCCGCCAATACTGCCAATCAGCCCCACCAGGGATATGGCCAGCGCCATCCCGCCGAAATCCTTCCAGCCACTGTACTCCGAGTCGTTGAACCGGCCGATCTTCGGAGTAGCCTGATAGGCGAACGAATTCCAGTCCTTGAATGTCACCCGCTCCGGCTTTTCATCACGGAGCGCCGGGTTCTTCACCAGGGCCGCGTTCAATTTCGCAACCTCGGCCTCAATCACCTTCAGCTCCTCCGGCTTCACCGTGCTGCGCTTCAGCGTATCCATCGCCTCGAGCTTCTGCACGGTCGTGAGCGACTGGTGGTCAATGGCCTTCTCCAGCGACTTCGCGTCGTAGTGCGACACACAGATGAAGCCGATGATAAACGACACACTGATCAGCAGGATATTCTGGATGAACTCGGTGACCACCACCCCGCGGAACCCGCCGAAAATGACATACAGCCCCGTGCAGCCGACCAGAAGCATTGCCACCAGGTGCCCGTTCTGGAACCCGAACGTCGTGGCGAACTTGTGAAGCATCACATACGACATGCAGAGCGTCATGATGCTGAAGGTGTTCATCAGGATGGCAAACCCCACCCGTGCGGCTTTCGCCCCGGTATCTGCCCCGAACCGGACCGTATTGAGATCCGCCGCCGTCATGGCCCCGGTTCGCCGGATCCAGATGGCCATGAACGACATCAGGACGATTTCGCAGGGCATCCACCAGACCAGCGTGGTGTACCACGACAGCATCCCGAGCACCATGAGCATCGAGATGTTCCAGACCGTGCCATCCACCGAGTAGTTGGAGGCCGAGCCCGAGGCGGCCAGCATCCACCATTTCTGCTCGTTTTCGCCCAGGAAGTAGGATCTCAGACCCCGGGCGGAAATCCGGGTAAACCAGAACCCCACCGTCAGGATGATCAGGAAGTACGCACCCAGGATAATCCAGTCCAGCATATTCAGATGCAACGTCATTCGCCAACTCCCTCTTTAGTTACAACCCTGACCTCATCGGTCCATTGACATAGGCAAGGCGCTAAACTATCATGTCCAACAATGGTGTTACCTATAGACATTTCGTACAACCAGGAAGACATTTCGTGCGTACTCTGCGGAACCTGAAGAAACCCACCGTGCTGGTGCTGCTGGGCTGGAACACCCCGGTCGCCATCCGGGCCATCGGGCGGTACGCCCGGCAGGCCAACTGGCACGTCGAATCCCGGCCGATCTACACCGAGGAAATCCCCATCGGCTGGAAGGGGGACGGCCTGATCATCTCCGACAGCCCGCGCGCCGAAATGCACCGCTTTCTCCGCCGCCAGGTGACGCGACAACCCACCGCCATCTACGGCTCGAACAACCTGGGCCTGCCGGCTCCCGCCGTGTCGGAAGACAATGTGGCCGCGGGCCGCCTGGCCGCTCGGCATTTCCTGGAGCGGAACCACCGCCACTTCGCCTGGGTCAACGCCTATTGCGGCCGGACGGCCACGGAGCGGCGTGACGGGTTCATCCGCGAGCTTCATGCCGCCGGGGCGACATGCGCCCTGCTTGAATTCCCCAGCGCGTCCCCCTCCGCCTCCGGCTGGAAGCAGCGGCGCCAGTGGCTGGCGCAACACCTGCGGCAACTCAAGCGCCCGCTGGCCCTCTTTGCGCTGGACGACCAGCTCGCCTCCGACGCCATCACCGTCTGTATCGAGCAGGGATGGCGCGTGCCCGAGGAAATCTCCGTCGTGGGCGTCGGCAATCTCGAGTTTGCCTGTGAATGCTCCCTGGTTCCCCTGACCAGCATCGATCTCGGCGAGGAGGATGTGGCATGGCGGACGGCTGAGGTGCTCGATGACCTGATGCACAACAAGCCCGCGCCCGGCTCGATCCTGCTTCCGCCCCGGGGCATCATCATCCGGCAAAGCTCGGACACCCTGGCCGTCGGGCATGCCGGCGTCCAGCGCGCCCTCCGCTTCATGAAAGACAATCTGGAACGCCCCATCGGCACGGAGCATATTGCCGAGGCGGCCGGTCTCTCGCGCCAGGCCCTCTACCAGTTCTTCCGGGAGGAACTGGACTGCACCCCGGCCGATCAACTCCTGCACTTCAGGCTTGAGCAAGCCCGGCGGCAACTAAGGGAGAGCAAGGATTCCGCCGAAAAGATCGCCCTCGCCTGCGGCTTCGGCACCCGCCGCACCTTTGACCGGTGCTTTATGCGCACCCACAACATGCCCGCCTCCGCGTGGCGCCAGCAGGAAAAAACGGCTTATCCGCGATTAACGGGATTTACCGGATGATGCCGAACCCCGTCCGGCGAGGAACATGAATTATCCTCCAGCAAGATCTCCCTTGCCACCGGCTTGAGGCCGGCCAGCTTTGCGGAAAGCTGCTCAAGCCGCTGTATCCGGTCCTTAAGCATGTCCTTGTAGGCGAATGCCCGCGTGTGATTCAGTTCAACTTCGCTGCCGCGCCACTCCTTCTTGACCAGAAAATCCAACTCCCGAAGCTCCTCATCCGTCAATTCGAGTGTTCTATTCACAACTGCTCCTTTCATTTTTCAGGATCACCTGGGACCCATGCCGAAAATCAATAAGCAGACACGCCTTCAGTCTCCCGCTGAAAACACCAGGTGTTCGCCCGGCTTGGTGTTCAGCGTCACGATGCCTTGGGCGTCAGGCTTCAGGAGCCGCGGCCCCCGCCAGCCACGCTTCACCCTGATCGCCGGCCACGGGCTCAACACCCGCAACGGGCCGCCGACTGTCGACGTGATTTCCAGGGCGACAACCTTGCCCTCCTGCTGACTGGCGGACACCAGGAATCCGCCTTGTGCCCGCAAGTGGCTGAACGTTGCCGCCTGGTCTTTCGCCCAGCACGGGAAAACCCGGATGATATCCCCCGCGCTCTGCATCAGGAATTCGGTCACCAAGGCCGCCACCCCGATGCTTTCCGGCATGAAGGTGCCATGCTGATGCCCTTGCCAGACAAACAGGCCATTGGGCAACTCCCGGCTCTTGAACCACTGCCTGGTATCCCCCACGGCTTCAGGCATGGACAGGCGTGCCTTGGCAATGTTGAAAATGACATGGGAATTGTTACCGTTGAACCGGGTATCCCGAATGGTGCGGCGGAACAAGGCCTTGACCGGTTCCGGGGAAAACCAGGTCACCTGCTCGGCGGGAAAGACAGGCACGGCTGGAACCGTCAGGTTGTGCATATCCACTTCCTTGTACCTGCAGCCGCGCCAGTCCACGACAATCGGCTGTCCCTGCGTATCCAGCGCCACCGGATAGTCGGGAAGCAACGCCTTCATGGCCAGACACTCCGCGACCAGCGCCTGATCCTTGCCCAGCACCCTGGCGGCCTTCCCGAAGGCGTCAAAGGTGTAGTGCACATAGGCGATGTCAAAGGGACAATTATCAATCCCCATGCCGCCATGCTCGGGGCTGTACGAGGGCCCCAGCAGGACTTTCCCGTCCGAATCCCTGCCGCATTGCTTCATGAACGAGAGATAAAACCGGGCCGACTCCTTCAGCGTCGGATAAATCTTCGTCTCCAGAAGGGCGCGATCCGGGTCGCACAGGTAGCGGTGCCACAGGCTCTGGACCGTCATCCCCATCATGCCGATGGTCATCCCCCATGGATTCATCGGCGTCGACCGCTTGTTGACACTCTTGCAAACCGCCGGATCCGGCTCATGCAGGTACTGGGAAATCGAGTAGAACACGCCATCGCACCCGAACATTTCCCTGGCCTGCCACTGCGCCCGGGGAAGCAACCCGTCCACATACGCGATCCACGAATCCGCGAGGTCGGCATGATTCACTGAAACGACCGACCAGAAGGGTTGCCACGAGTTGTAATTGAAGTGATAATCCGCATGCCAGGGCGTGTTGTCCGTCACCAGTGGAGGCATAATCGCCGGCGGGAACCGGCCCCCGGACGGGCAGACGGTGCGCGCAAAATACAGCATCCGGTACCACCACCTCTGCAAGTCGCGATCCGCCAGCGCCACACCACTGCGCGCCCAGTAGTCCGCCCAGACCCGCTCATGGTTCGCGATCAGCGTTCCCGTAGACTGACCCGCCTCGGCCAGTGTCCTGGCGGCCAGAGCCACCGCGGTGCCGCACACATCCCCCTTGGTGTCGTCAAACGAAGTGACCAGTGAAACCGCTTTGGTTGTTCCTTCGCCCGCCACCGCCACGCAGTATTCCATGCCCTTGTAGTCGAGATCCCCGGGCATGACCATGTGCAGCCAGGCGACGCCACCGGTTGTCCCGGTCCTGGCACGGGGCAGGGTTCCGGCCAGGATTTCCTCGATCGTCACCTTTCCGGCCGTATTCAGGAGCACCACATTCCGGTCGGCCAGCACCCTGACCTCGGAGCGCTCCCCCTTGCCGGCCGTCACGCTCATGACCGCCCGCTGCAGATCCACCTGCCCCTTGGCCAGCGCGGGCCTGGCGCCCGAAATCCGGATGGCCGCCGCACAACGCGGTTGGGGATAGGGATTGCCATAACTGGGCGGGGCGCCGGTCGAGCCGGTCACCGCGCGGGTCCGGACATTCACCCTGGGAATGGGCCCGTCATTCGAGGTGTCGATTCGCGCATCCCAGATTTCATTGCGGGTGATCCGCAGGCACAGTTCCCCGTCTTTTTCCCACAACACCCCGTACAGGGCCCCATTGCCAACGATCAGGCCTTCACGTTGCCCGTCCGTCATTTTGGAAACAGTCATCCCGGCATCCTGCAACGCCTCCGGGAACGGAATCGCCCGGCTATCGCCGAAAACCGCGCCAACGCCCACACAAGCACAGACCCCTGCCAGAAAAAGTTTTCTCATTCCATAATCTCCAAGACGGGTCATTCTGTTAACGACTAGATTCCGAATTCCTGCTTCACCTCGGCAAACATTTGAAGCGCGAATTCAAGATCGGCCCGGGTATGGGCCGCGGAAAGCTGGATCCGGATGCGGGCCTTGCCCTGCGGGACAACGGGATAGGAAAACCCGATCACGTAGATCCCCTTCTCCAGCAGGCGGTCGGCCATGCGGGTCGCCAGGGCGGCGTCCCCCAGCATCAGGGGAATGATGGGATGGACCCCGGGAACCAGGGCAAAGCCGGCACGAACCAGTCCCTCGCGGAAAAACCGGGCATTGGCCTCCAGCTGATCGCGCAGCGCGGTGGAATCCGCCAGCAGGGACAAGACCTTCAGGGAAGCGCCCACCACCGGAGGCGGGAGGGAATTGGAGAACAGGTACGGGCGGGATTTCTGCCGGAGCAGTTGGATGATTCCGGAGCGGGCGCTGGTGTATCCCCCGCATCCCCCGCCCAACGCCTTGCCCAGGGTTCCCGTGATAATATCCACCCGGCCCATCACCCCGTGATGTTCAGGCGTGCCCCGGCCATGGGCGCCCATAAAGCCAACGGCATGGGAATCGTCCACCATGACCATCGCCTGGTAGCGCTCGGCCAGATCGCAAATGGCCGGCAAATTCGCCAGCGTGCCATCCATCGAGAAGACGCCATCGGTGGCGATCAGACGGTGGCGCGCCCCCTGCGCCTCCTGGAGCCGGACTGCAAGGTCGGCCATGTCGTTGTTTCGGTAGCGGAACCGCTTGGCCTTGCACAACCGGATCCCGTCGATGATCGAGGCATGGTTGAGCTCATCGGATATGACGGCATCCTCCTCGCCGAGGAGTGTTTCAAAGAGCCCGCCATTGGCATCAAAGCAGGACGAATAAAGAATCGTGTCCTCCATCCCGAGAAACGCGCTCAAGTCGTGTTCCAGCTGTTTGTGGGGCTGCTGGGTTCCGCAAATGAAGCGCACGCTGGCCATGCCGTACCCCCACTGGTCGAGGGCCGCATGGGCGGCGGCAATGACCTCCGGATGGGACGCCAGGCCAAGATAATTGTTGGCGCACAGGTTCAGCACGCCCGCATGGACCGAGGTGCTGAACCGGGGACGCTGCGGGGAGGTGACGATCCGCTCGTGTTTCAGGAGACCGGCGGCGCGCACCCCCTCCAGGACTCCGGACAGTTGCAGTTCATATGAATCGGTCAGCATAACTCAGCCCTCGCTCCACGTCAGAACCACCTTGCCACAATTCCCGGACAGCATGACATCAAACCCCTTCTGGAATTCGGTATAATGGAACCGATGCGTGACAATCGGGTTGATATCCAGACCGGACTGGAGAAGGGCGGTCATCTTGTACCAGGTTTCATACATCTCGCGGCCGTAGATGCCGCTGATGGTCAGCATGTTGAAAATAACGGTATTCCAATCAATGGCAACACTGTCGGGCGGAATCCCCAGCATGGCGATCTTGCCGCCATGCGCCATGTTGGCGAGCATGTCGCGGAACGCCGCAGGATTCCCGCTCATTTCAAGGCCAATATCAAATCCCTCCTTCATGCCCAGCGTCTTCTGCACCTCGCCCAGACTCATCTGGGTGGGATCGACCGCCAGCGTCACTCCCATTTTCCGCGCCAGATCGAGCCGATAGG
>JBAXRC010000035.1:0-10364 GCA_037131415.1 bacterium
CGATAATACTTCTCGCCATCTCGCTCATGGGCGCCGCCCGCCTGGCACCCAACTTCGGACTGCTGGTGTGTGTCTATGTTGCCATGCAGGCAGCCTACACCTATGGCCTCAAGAAAATCGCCCTCTTGGATGTCTTCATTATTGCAACGGGGTTCGTTTTGCGGGCGGCGGGCGGCGGACTGGCCATTCACGTTCACGTTTCACCCTGGCTTCTGGTATGCGCCTTTCTGCTGGCCCTTTTCCTGGCCCTGTGCAAGCGGCGCCATGAAAAAATCCTGCTCGAGGACAACGCGGAAGGCCACCGGGCCAGCCTCGAGTATTACAACACGAAGCTACTGGACCAGCTTATCGCCATTGTCTGCGCCGCGACCATTGTCTCCTATTCGGTCTATACCCTCTCGACCGAGACGATTCAGAAGTTCGGAACCTCGCTCCTGTCGCTGACCATCCCTTTCGTGATTTTCGGGATTTTCCGGTATCTTGACCTCGTTTACAGGAAAGATGCGGGTGGCCGACCCGAGAAAACTCTTCTCACTGATGGAATCCTGATCGTTGACCTAGTCCTCTACGGACTGTGTTTGCTGGGGATCTTCACCTTCACCCGGTAAACAGCCCTATCTCATTCCCTGCCGGTAATTCCCCTCATGTCCTGGTACCGCTCCGCCATGGCGGAGCGCCCGCCACAGTCTCCGGACCTCCGTGGCATCATAGTGGTGATTGATGAAGTCGGCCCGGAAATGTATGGCGCCCATTTCCTTCAGCTCATCCAGATACCTGGCAAGCGAGTGCGGCTTTTTATGGAGGGCAATCGTCCGGCAGCCCTGCTGGACAAGCCGGATGGTATCCCCGCTACCCGACACCCATTCCTTGTCGGAATCCCGGCAATTCGCACCGGCCGGGCACTGGCCCGTCATGGCCGAGAGGGCGCAGGTTTCGGAAATAAACAGCGGGGTATCCTGATAGACAATGACCGTGGCCTGGCCACCAAACTGCGCCAGCAACGCATCCATATTCTCGCGCCCATCCTCAGGGGAAAGGGTGAAGCGGGATACCCCCATGCCCAGAATCTGGCGGGCCGCCGACCGGTTGGTGACATACACCGACCAGTCCGTTGTCAGATCCCCGGCCGGCCAATCCGCCAGTGCCGCGGCCTCCCACCGGATCCAGCCTGCCTCCCGCAGGGCGTTCCGCTTGATCCGGATCTCATCCGCCTCCCATTCGCGGGAAAGCAGGGGAAGTCCTATCCGGATCCTATCCGGCCCCACCCGCTCCGAGAGCGCCGCAAAGCCGGCCAGCAACTCAGGAAGGGAGTCCCGCCGTATGTCCACAACCACCTCGTGAACCCCTTTCCAATCGGCTTCCTGCAGGCAAGCCAGATGGTCCAGGCGGTCAACCTTAATGCTCCAGAGGGGCTCACAGGCGGAACGGGCCGGTGGCTCAGGTTTCTCCTGTTCCTGCACCTCACGAACCCGTTTCTGGCGGGCGGCAACCATGGCTTCCGCGAGGATTGACATCACCTCGCGACGCACCCGGTTGAGGAGGGAGACCGGAATAAAAAGGCTCCCCGGGTTACACAACGTGAATTGTGCCAGGTCAAAACGGGTTTCACCAAGCTTGCTGAAGGCCTCCCGGGCGGTTGACTCGATCCGGGCAACATCCCGACCGGATTCAAACGTTCCCGCCAGCCTCGATCCGGCACGGAGTGAAGTGCCGGGAACCGTGGCCTCAACGGAAAGAAGGTCGGCGGTGACGGTCACGACAACAGTCACCGGGGTGCGAACACGATACACCCCCGGCTTCGGCCGCGGAAATTTATAGTGCTGTTTCACTTCCTGGGACGAGGAGCAGTAGAGCGGCGCGCCGGGCTCGATTTCCGGATGCTCCGCGGGGAGCATGACTTCAACCAGAGCATGGGCGTCGGCCTCAAAAACATCCTCCGGCTTTTTCCCGCGCGCACCAGCCAATCTCAGGCTGTCCACGGGAAACCCAAAGGGACGGCCCTGCCCCGGGACGTCGGTCTGGATTCCATCATGCCGCTCGATCCGGCGGCTTGTTTTGAAGCGGATCCAGTCGGCATATCCCTGCTTCACGATATCCTGAACGGTCCCGATCGGCGCGCCCCGGTGCCCCACCACCACCGCATCGGTCACCTGGCGGTTCCGGGCGGATGTCAAATAGAGGGCTGTCCAGGGACGACTGAAGATGGTCTTGATGTCCTCCTCGGCCTCGCGCCGGTCATCGGGTGACAACCGGTTGTCCAGAAGACTCCGGTAATAGCGGGTCACCGCGGCCACATAAAGCGCGCTTTTCTTGCGTCCCTCGATCTTGAAACTGTACACGCCGGCATCACGCAACTTCACCACATCCGCAGCCAGGGCCAGATCCTTCATGGAGAAGGGATACCGGTCCGAATTCCCTTCCTTTCCAAAACTGTCGCGGCAGGGATAAGTGCAGCGTCCGCGGTTCCCGCTCCGCCCCCTCAGCATGGAGGAGTACAGGCATAAGCCGCTGTAGGAATAACACAAGGCCCCATGGATGAAAGTTTCAACTTCCACCCCGCTGTCGCGCACGATCGCCTCCACCTCCCTGAGGGTCAGCTCGCGGGCCAGAGTCACCCGGCTGAATCCCAGCGTTGCGGCAGCCACAGCGCCGGCGACATCATGGATGGCCATCTGGGTGCTGGCGTGCAGCGCTAATTTCGGAAAGTGCTGGCGAACCAGCCGGGCAACACCCAGATCCTGCACAATCACCGCGTCCACACCCGCCTCCTCGGCCGTGGCGAGCGCGTCAATGGCATCATTGACCTCATCATCCAACACCAGAGTATTCAGGGCGACGAACACGGAACGGCGCGGGGTGGACTGATGGGCGAATGCCGTAATTTCGCTGAGTTCGTCGGGGGTGAAATTGGCAGCCTCCGCCCGGGCAGAAAACCGCTTGAGGCCCAGGTAGATGGCATTGGCACCGTAATGAAAGGCCGCGTAGGCTGCCTCAAGGTCACCCGCCGGCGCCAGCAATTCAATCTTCATCGCAGCGGAACTCCCCTCACCACCAGCCCCGGCGTTTCAGGAGCCATGCAAGCATGGCTGTGGAGAGGCCCGTTATCGCCACGACCCAAAGCCACCCGAGGGGATTCTCAAGGTCAGGCCAGTGATAGACGTTCATTCCGTAGTAGCTGGTGATTACCAAAGCCGGCATGCAAAGGGTAGCCATCACGGTAAGCACCTTGATGACATGATTCACCTGCATCTGCTGGATGTTGAGGTGGATCTGAAGCACGTTAGTCAACGAGTCCCGCGCATTTTCCGCCTGCGAACTGATTTTCACCAATTGATCGAGCAGATCGCGGTAATAGGGAACCATGTGTGCGCGAACCACCTTGAATTCACCGTGGGCCAGGCGCGCAATGGTCTCGCGCTGCGGCCAGGCCACCGACCGGAGCCGCTGGACTTCCCCCTTCAATTGCATCACTCCCGCCAGGATATCCTCCGACCGGCTCGTGAGCATCGTTTTCTCCAGTTCAGCAATCTCCTGAGACATCTCCTCCAGCGCGGGGGCATACCCCTCCAGAAGAAAATCGAGAATGGTGTAGGTCAGACGGTCAGGGGCACGTGCCACGGCGGGCGCATTTTTCAGGACCCGCTCGATGGTGGAATGGATACAGGGCAGCGGCTCACGGTGGTAGGTCACCAGGAAATTCTTTCCGATGAACAGGTCCAGTTCGCTCCGTTTGAATTCGCCATTGTTGTACGTCACCGCATGGATGACCAGGAAAACATAGCCCTCGTATTCCTCGACCTTGGCACGGTCGCTGGGCGCCAGGCAGTCCTCGATGGCGAGGGGATGGAACTGGAAGATCCCCTCCAAAACCTCCTTGGCCTCTTCGTCGGTACATTCCCCGACATCAACCCAGAATTGGACGCCTTCGTCCTGAAGCACGATTTTCAGGAGATCCAGGGAAATATCCTGGCTGATCAGGCGCCCCTGGGACTGATTGAAAACAAATGACCGGATCATGACGGTTCCCCGCGGCAACAGCCCGTCCAAGCCTCCGCCAGAATGGACTCATCCACCTCGCACCCCGTCACGACACCCCCAAGTTGATTGGCCAGCACAAAGCGGGGACGCTTCTTCAGGGTTTTCTTGTCCAGCATCATGGCCTCCCGGAGGAGGCTCCAATCCAGCGGACCCCCAACCGGGCGGACCGGCAATTCCAGACGTTCCATCAGCCGCACAATCCGATCCGCATCCGCAGACTTGAATCCATGCGTTGCAACCGACAGACGTGCCGCGTAATTCATCCCGATGGCCACGGCCTCGCCGTGCAACCAACGACCATACCCGTCCACCTTCTCGAGGGCATGCCCCAGTGTATGCCCGAAATTCAGAATGGCCCGCGGGCCAAGTTCCCGCTCATCCATCGCCACGACCTCGGCCTTGATCTCGCAGCAACGGGCCACCACCTTCTCCAGTAGCTCCGGATTCCGGTCAAGCAGCTCCGCCGTGTGCTTTTCCTGAAAATGAAAGAACGCAGCATCCCAAATCACACCGTACTTCACCACTTCGGCAAGCCCGGAGATGTATTCACGGCGCGGAAGGGTTGCCAGCAAAGCGAGATCGGCGCTGACCTCGATCGGCTGGTAAAAGGCACCGACCAGGTTTTTGCCCTGAGGCAGGTTGATTCCCGTCTTTCCCCCCACCGAACTGTCGACCATAGCCAGAAGGGATGTCGGGATCTGGACAAAGCGAACCCCCCGCAGGTATGTAGCTGCGACAAATCCCGCCAGGTCACCCGTCATGCCACCCCCGAGGGCCACCACGGCACAAGACCGGTCCAGCCCTGCCTCGGCAGCCTTGGCATACAGAAACTCAACCCACTGCAGCGATTTAGTGCCTTCCCCGGCAGGAATGACGGCTCGGATCACCTCAAGTCCGCGCCCGGACAGCTGCCTTGCACACGCCTCACCGTGCAACGCATCGACATTCGAGTCCGATACCAGCATCACCCGGGTACCGGCATCCAATTCACCCGCCCACGGCACCCCCTGTCCGATATGAATCGGGTAGGATCGTTCATCCAGTTTGACATTGATTGTGGTTGCCATAGCCGCTCCTTCACCCACCTGCATCGCAGGCCCTGTATCTATATCCCACGTCACTCCCTGAATCAACCGCATTCCTTGGCAACCCCCTCCATTCCCCTTGCTGGAAGGGGGGTAAATTCGGTACTTTCCGGAGTATGACGAAATCTGGATTTTGCATTGTGACAACCACTCTCGCCACCCGCAAGCAGGCGCTGGAGATGGGGGCGGCCATCGTAAAGGCCAGATTAGCCGCCTGCGTTCAACAATGGCCCATCCATAGTACGTACCGATGGAAGGGGAAAATCGAGTCAGGACGGGAGTTCCTGCTGTCCTGCAAGACCAGGACGGCCCGCGCAACCGCACTCCAGCGCTTTATCCGAGACCATCACCCTTACGAGGTGCCGGAGATCATTGCAACGCCTGTTTCAGGGGGATTGCCCGCGTATTTGTCATGGCTCCGCCAGGAAACAAAGGGCAGCGATTGACATTTCGCCCGTCGAACACTAAATAATGAATTTTGCGCAGTGATCGGACAGCATGAAAACAGCGAATCTTGAACAATCGGTGGGCCTGGTCGAAACCCGCACAGTAAGCATTCCCCTTCCTCCGGGCGGACTGAAACTGGAAAACGGCGGGGTTCTCCCCGAATTGACAGTGGCCTACGAATCGTATGGCACACTGAACGCCGAGCGCAACAATGTGGTTTTCATCTGTCATGCCCTCACGGGTGATGCCCATGTCGCGGGATACCACTCCATGGAGGATGTGGCTCCAGGCTGGTGGAACGACATGATCGGCCCCGGCAAGGGACTCGACACCAACCTCTACCACGTCATCTGCGCCAATATCCTCGGCGGCTGCAAAGGCACTACCGGCCCCTCCTCCATGAATCCGGAAACCTGCCGCCCTTATGGCGAGGACTTCCCGTCTATCACCATCGGCGACATCGTCCACGTGCATTACCTGCTCCTTCAACAGCTGGGCATCAGCCGCCTGCATGCGGTGATCGGCGGCTCGTTCGGCGGCATGCAGGTCCTGGAGTGGAGCATCCGCTATCCGGATATCCCCAAAAACTGCATCTGCATCGCTTCGGCCGCCTCCTTGTCCGCCCAGGCTCTGGCGTTCGACATCGTCGGGCGTGAAGTGATCACCAACGACCCCGGCTGGGTCGGCGGCAATTATTACGGAACCGGCCAGCTCCCCCGGGATGGCCTGGCCGCCGCCCGCATGCTCGGGCACATCACCTATCTCTCGCCTGAGATCATGACTACGAAATTCGGGCGCAAGAAAAAGGCACACGCCGCTGAAGACCGGTTCAGCACCCGGTTTGAAGTGGAAAGCTATCTCCAGTACCAGGGCGAAAAGTTTGTGGAGCGCTTTGACCCAAACTCGTACCTCTACATCACCCATGCCATGGATAGCTATGACTTGGTTGAGGCTTACGGTGACCTGAAAACAGCCTTCAAGGACATCAAGACCCGGTTCATGGTCGTGGCCCTGAGTTCAGACTGGCTGTTCCCGCCGGAACAATCGCTGGAGATCGCCTCCGCCCTCGTTCAAATCGGGAAGCCCGTCTCCTATTGCCTGCTCAAGGCCCCGTACGGGCATGACGCCTTCCTGGTGGACATTGAACACATGTCACAGGTCATCTGCACTTTTCTAGGGGGGTGTCCCACCCGGAGTCCGGCCATCCCGGCCGTCAAGCGCGACGATTACGACCTGATCGCCAACCTCATCGAGCCCGGCTCGCGCGTCCTGGATCTCGGATGCGGCAACGGCGACCTGCTTTCCCTGCTTGCCACCAACCGGAACACCACCGGCATGGGGGTGGACATTGATCTGCATAATCTCATCGCGGCGCTGGACAAGAAACTCGACATCTTTCAGGACGACATTGACGAGGATCTTTCCATGATCCCCGACCAGTCCTATGATTACGTCATCCTCAGTCAGACCCTTCAGGTGGTTCGTCGCCCGCGCGAGGTGCTCCATGAAATGCTGCGTATCGCCCGCGAGGGGATTGTCAGCTTCCCCAACTTCGCCAATTGGCACAACCGGATAAAACTCGGGGTGACCGGCCGCATGCCCAAGACCGAAGCGCTACCGTTCGAATGGTACAACACTCCCAACATCCACATGGCCACCTGGACCGATTTTTTGAATCTCTGCCGGAAGGACAACATCAAGGTCAAAAAAATCATCCCCCTGGCGGAAAGCCCGCTTAGCCGGCTTCTGGTACGAAGCGGATTCCGGAACCTGGGTGCTGAAAGGATTCTTGTGAACATCGCCAGACCCTGACCGGTCGCAACGGAGGAGACGCCATGAATAATTCCGGCAACGACATTAATATTCCCGAACTTGCACGCATCCTCAGCGGATGCGAGATCTGCGCCATGACCGCCAATACCTCACGGGGCTTCCAGTTGTCAGGCCGGAAGGCGATCTACCAGGTCTTGGATGACCTGGTGGCCGTACTCTTCCCCGGTTGCCACGGCCGCAGCCCGATTCCCGAGGAACAAATACGCACCATGACCGAAAAACGGCTCCAGACGAGTGCGGCAGCCCTCTCGGAGCAAATTGAGCATGCGTTCCGGTATCAGTGCGTCTTTGAGCAATGCAAGAACTGCGGCGACTGCGCCCTCAAGGCCGCCAAGGCCGTAAAGCGGCTCATGGAGTCCCTGGTGGAGGTCCGCAAAATACTCCAGGAGGATATTCAGGCCGCCTACGAAGGCGACCCTGCGGCTCGTTCCATCATGGAGGTTGTCATGAGCTACCCAGGGGTTCAGGCCATCATGGTCCACCGGATCGCCCATGTTCTTTATCAGGAGCATGTCCCCCTGATCCCGCGCATCATGTCCGAGTATTCCCATTCCCAAACGGGAATTGACATCCATCCCGGCGCCATGATCGGGCCCGGTTTCTTCATTGATCATGGCACCGGCGTGGTGATCGGTGAAACCACCACCATCGGGCGCCGCGTCAAGCTGTACCAGGGCGTCACCCTGGGCGCGCTGAGCTTTCCGAAGGACTCGGACGGGAATCCCATCAAGGGAGTCAAGCGTCACCCGGATGTTCAGGACGATGTCACCATCTACGCCGGCGCCACCATCCTGGGAGGCGAGACGGTCATCGGAACCGGCTCTGAAATCGGCGGCAATGTCTGGCTCACGCATTCGATCCCTCCCCATTCAAAAGTCTACAACCAGCAACCCAAACCGCTTATTACCAACAAACACAGCTGAACCCATGACTACCCCCACACTCCATATCTTCAAGGGCGGCCCCGTTTACTCCGCCTTCCGCCTCAACTCCCTGACCCGCCAGCTCTCTGAGGAAATGCCGGACTGCACAATAGGCACCCTGGAGGTCCATGCCGTTTTCATCGTGGAAACCGAACCGGATTTTCCCGCTGAACTGTGGCCGCGGGTTGCCGCCCTGCTCGACACCGACAACCGTATTCAGGCCCAGTCCCATGACGGAGTCTTCGTAACGCCCCGCAAGGGAACCTTGTCACCCTGGGCATCCAAGGCCACCGACATCTTCCACAACTGCGGACTCGGCGCCGTGCAACGCGTTGAACGCGGATCGCTTTTCCGGATCCGGCTGGCGGACGGCTCACCCGCCACCATGGCGCAGCTAAAGCCCGCACGCCATGTCATCCATGACCGGATGACCGAGGGCGTTTACACCGACATCGCCGACATCTTCCGGCATATCCCCCCCGCCCCGCTCGTGTCCGTGGACGTCCTCCAAGGTGGCCTCCCCGCCCTAAACAAGGCGAACCTAACGCTGGGACTGGCGCTTTCGGACGAGGAGATCCAATACCTGTTTGATGTCTATGCCAGGCTCAAGCGAAACCCGACGGATGTCGAGTTGGTCATGTTCGGGCAGGTCAATTCCGAGCACTGCCGTCACAAGATCTTCAAGGCCGACTGGATTTTGGACGGCGAGCGCCAGGCCATGAGCCTCTTTGACATGATCCGCAACACCCACACCCTGCACCCGCAGGGCACGTTGATGGCCTATGAGGACAACTCCTCGGTGATGGAAGGCTTTCCCGGAAACTGGTTTGAAGTTCATCCCGGCGGTTCCAACCACTACGGCAGTCTTCCGGAGCAGGTGGATATCCTGATGAAGGTTGAGACGCACAACCATCCCACCGCCATCTCGCCCTATCCCGGCGCCGCCACCGGCGTCGGCGGCGAAATCCGCGACGAGGGCGCCACGGGTATCGGCGGGAAACCCAAGGCCGGGCTGGCCGCCTTCCTTGTCTCCAACCTGAAAATCCCCGGCTTTGTCATGCCGTGGGAACTGGACTATGCCGAATTTCCAGGCCGGCTGGCGACGCCTCTGGAAATCATGACCGACGGCCCGCTGGGCGGGGCCCGCTTCGGAAACGAGTTCGGGCGCCCCCAGCTCACCGGCATCTTCCGCACCTACGAGCACCGCCACAACAACCGTTACCGCGGCTACCACAAACCCATCATGACCGCCGGCGGCATGGGCAACATCAAGCGGAAACACATCCTCAAGAAGCCGATCCTTCCGGGCGCCTTCATCATCCAGATCGGCGGCCCGGCCCTGCGCATCGGACTGGGCGGCGGCGCGGCCTCCTCCATGGGCAGCGGCAGCAATGCCGAGAACCTCGACTTCGACTCGGTCCAGCGCGACAATGCCGAGATCGAGCGCCGCTGCCAGGAAGTCATCAACACCTGCATCGCACTCAATGACGAGAACCCCATTCTCAGCATCCACGATATCGGCGCCGGCGGCCTCTCTAACGGGTGCCCGGAACTGGTCTCGGAAACCGGTGGCCGGTTCGCCCTCCGCAAGATCCATAACGAGGAGATCTCGATGAGTCCCATGGAAATCTGGTGCTGCGAGGCACAGGAACGCTATGTCCTGGCCGTGGCTCCGGAGCAGCTTGACCGGTTTATGGCGCTGTGCCGCCGCGAGCGCTGCCCCGCCGCCGTTATTGGCGAGGCCACCAACGATAAGCATCTCACCCTGCACGACGCCCACTTCAACAACAACCCCATCGATATCGATCTCCAGGTTATTCTCGGGAAGCCCCCGAAAATGCTCCGCGACGTCAAGCGCCTCACGGAAGCCCAGGCCGATTTGGATTGCTCCAGCATCGATCTGGGTGATGCCGTGGAACGCGTCCTGAGGCTCCCTGCCGTCGCCAACAAGACCTTCCTCATCACCATCGCCGACCGTTCGGTGACGGGAATGGTGACCCGCGACCAGATGACGGGGCCCTACCAAACCCCGATATCG
>JBAXRC010000036.1:0-10040 GCA_037131415.1 bacterium
TGCAAGCGGACGCCGGCGTCTGCCTCAGCGGTGCGCAGGCCTGCAAGGAACTCGGCGTCGTCGCCAAGATGCGGCTCGGCCCCTCAAGCGTCTCGCGCCTGAAGGTTGTGCAACCGACGCGCGTGCTGATTCTGGGCGTCAATGGCTTCATCGGTAACGCGCTCACCGAGCGCCTGCTCGCCGAGAAGGGCCGCTTCGAGGTCCACGGCATGGACCTGCAGAACGACAAGATCGGGCGTTTGCTCAATCGTCCCGGCTTCCATTTCTCCGAAGGCGACATCTCGATCCACCGCGAGTGGATCGAGTTCCACGTCCGCAAGTGCGACGTGGTCCTGCCGCTCGTCGCCATCGCGACGCCGAAGGAATACGTCCGGAACCCGCTGCGCGTCTTCGAGCTGGATTTCGAGGAAAACCTGCGCATCGTCCGCTACTGTGCGCGCTACGGTCGCCGCATCATCTTCCCCTCGACCTCCGAGGTGTACGGCATGTGCACCGACCACGAGTTCGACGAGGACAAGTCGCCGCTGATCGTCGGTCCGATTCGCATGCAGCGCTGGATCTACTCCTGCTCGAAGCAGTTGCTCGACCGCGTCATCTGGGCCTACGGCCAGAAGCAGAACCTGCCGTTCACGCTGTTCCGCCCGTTCAACTGGGTCGGCCCGCGGCTCGACAGCCTCGACAGCGCGCGCATCGGCAGCAGCCGCGCGATCACGCAGCTCATCCTGAACCTGGTCGAGGGCACGCCGATCCTGCTCGTCGACGGCGGCCTGCAGAAGCGCTGCTTCACCGACATCACCGACGGCGTCGAGTGCCTCTACCGCATCATCGCGAACGAAGGCAACCGGTGCAACGGCGAGATCTTCAACATCGGCAACCCCGATAATGAGGCCAGCATCAAGGAACTCGCCGAGATGCTCGTGGCGCAGTTCGACAAGCATCCGCTCCGCAGCAAGTTCCCGCCTTTCGCCGGCTACCAGGTCGTCGAGAGCGGCGAATTCTACGGCAAGGGCGGCTACCAGGACGTCGAACACCGCAAGCCGTCCATCCGGAAGGCCAAGAAGGTGCTCGACTGGACGCCGACCATCAAGATGGAGAAGTCCATCGCCACCACCCTCGACTTTTTCCTCCAGGAAATCGCCGAGCGCGAAGGCTGGAAGAAATAGCGGAGCCCCAAGCGAGCGCAAGGACTTCAAGGACACCCCTCAGGGGCCTTGAAGTCCTTTGTGTTATTGACCGCCAGAATTACGTTCTGTCGGCACAATTTTCGTGCAGGCTGGTAGGATAGTTTGCAGATGGTTCGCGTGGAACGTGCGGTAGACTTGCGGCGACTCACTCTGTCGGAACGCAAAAACGCAAAAGTGCGCGTTGAAAACAATTGAACCCTATCTCCCTTGGTTGACTGCCGCCCCGGTTCACCTGAGCAACAGCCCGCCATTCACTCGCTTCGCACTGCAACCAAGTCCCACAGTCACGGCACATAGAAGGACGTGTACGGCTCGTTGCTAAGATTCCCGCCGGAGATGATGGCCAGCACCAACAAGGTGCTAATTATGGCGATCAACAACACGGTGGCCCAGAACGCTCCGTCATGCAGCAGCGCCCGCAACGGGTGTGCGGGCATCATCTGCTCGTCTTGTACCGCCTCGTGATGGAACCATTGGCTTGGATGTATGGTCACATGCATACGACACCTTTGTCCGCTAATAATGTCGACTCAAACTCATGTAATTCAATCGGTCAAAGCAACTCAAGCGGGCTGGTACTGATTTTCTTGCGGAGCGACGACGGAGACTTCCGGCCTTCCGAAATCAGCGACGGGTGCGGACCTCCAACACGAGCAAGAGTGGGTGGGCCAAGCCGGCCGCGTGGGCAAGGCAGAGCTCTCCGCGGTCAGGGCTGGAGGGAGGGGGGCGAAACGAAAACTGACCCAAGGGCTGGAAAACGAAAAATTTTCCAACAGGTGGAAAATTTCGACTGAGACAACCCGGCGCGTTGTCCGCAACGTGAGTCGGGACAACGCGCCGTGCGTGGCTACTTATTTCTTCGTGGCCTTTTTGACCTTCTTGGCCAGCTTCTTCTGGGCCGGGGTCTTCACGGGCAGCTTCTTCGTGTTCTTCTTCGCGTCTTGTGTCTTAGCCATTTTCGTCTTCCTTCTTGCGACTCATGGTCGCCGGACTGTTTTCTTACGCACCCATTATGCATATTCTCCAGCCCCTTGGCGATATTTCTCTCCGCGGCCGGGTGGTTGATGAATCCGGAAAAGGGGTTCAAGCTCAGGTGGCGGCATGGAAGGATACTCCGGATGAGCATGAGCTGGCACGGGTCAAGGCTGATGAGGATGGACAATTTCTCTTCCGCGATCTGCGCGAGAACTTTGTTTCCCTCAGGGTCGAGAGCGAAGGCTGTTCGCCCCGATTGCTTCCCGGGATCAAGCCCATGGGACAGGAGATCGATGTGGTGGTCAGGGGCAGGGAGAGGAAAGAGAGTGTTCAGTATTCAGAAGTCAGTATTCAGAAGTCAGAAGTCAGAAGTCAGAAGTCAGAAGGCCGAATCCAGAATCCAGAAGTCAGAATCCAGAATCCGGAATCTGAATACCGAACACTGAATACTGAACACTTTCTTCCCTCCCTGGGCTGGTTACGTGGCAATCCTGATAACGGGGACGGGATTCGGGCGGAGGAGCTCCGGGGGCATGTGGTGGTGCTTCATTTCGGGTCCGCCTATGTGGAGAGTTCGCTGCGGGGCCTTTATCCACGTGAGCCCGGGGTGTTGGCGCAGCTCCAAAAGGTTTACGGAGAACAGGGACTTGTGGTCATCTGGGTGTTGCCGGAGGAAGAGGGTAAAGGCGAGGCATCGCGCCTGGCGCTGGAGCTTTATCCTGACATGCCGGTGGGGGTGAGAAGAGAGAAGTCAGGGTTCAGTGTTCAGTATTCAGAGGGAAAAAAGAAGAATCCAGAATCCAGAATCCAGAATCCAGAAGACGGGAAGAAGAGGGAGCCCGGGGGATTGTTATCTGAAAACGGAACACGGAACACTGAACACTCTTTTCCGACTCCTGAATCCGGGAACCTGGTTCTGGGCCGGGATGGGGTTGTCCGGTCCTATTGTTCCGACCAGCAGTTATTCAAGGCGGTGAAGGCGGCCACGGGAAAATCCGACAGATAAAAAGATACCACTTGCATTCTCGGGGTGGGCGTGGTTGAAATTCACGCAATCGAGGGGTGGAACAGGGGTTAACCAGGAGACAACAATCATGAGCAAGCTATCAGCAGTATGTGTCGCAGTGGTGTTTATGGCGTTGGGCATGTGGGTTTTGACGGGGTGTGACAGTGCTGAAGGGGTGGATGGGGTGGGGGTCAGTCCCGCGGCCGTCACGCTTGGCGGAAGCGCAACCAATGCGACCACGGCGGTAGTGTTCACCGCCCAGGTCAAGGATGCCCTGGCGCTTCCCCTGGAGTGGAGTGTTTCCAGTCCCGCTTTGGGCATTATTATCAGTCATTCCGGCAGCAACGCCACCTACAAGGCCAATGCGGCGACCGGCGAGAATATCGTGACGGTTCGCGACCAGTACGGCAACGAAGGCTCCGCCGTCGTCACGCAGGAGTAACCCGGCCGGCATCAATCTGCACTCGTCATTCTTCAATCTTCAATTCCCTCCCCCTCCCCTTTCTGTTTGCGCCCCTTGAATCGGGATGCTACCATGCCGCTCATCATGGAGTGGAGCGATGGGTTATGGTAAATACGCGAAACATCCTTTTTCTCGCGGGGCTTGCGCTGGGCCTTGCCCTGTTGCCTTACTCCCTGTCCGCCGCGGTCATCACCCTTAAGATCCGGGCGATCAATCCGGGGGGCGAAATCCGCAAGGTGGAGGTGAAGAAACTCCTTCCTGCCGGGGTGAAGCCCGAGGATGTTGTCAACGCCGCAGAGTACCAGATTGCCTATGATGTCGCGGCCAAGGCCTATCAGGTCAGGAAAGAGGTGGAGGTTGACCCCACCAACTCCGTCACCCTGGATGTGGTGATCAAGGACATCTGGGTGATCCCCGAGGCGGATCTCAAGGCGTTATCCAGCCATACCGGAAAAATGGCGGAACTGCTCAAGGGGTCGGACAAGGCGGTCACGGGGGACGGACTCAGGGCCCTGATTACGGACGGCTTGAAAACGGTGATCGCCCGGCAGGACGCCAGCGTCCTGGGGGTGGTGCGGCCGGCGGATCATATCCGCGTCTACGAGATCAATCTGGAGGCGCTGGAGCGGATCCGCAAGGATGTCGGGATGCTGGAGAATCTGGTGGTGGCCTCCGGAAAGGATCCCGAATCCCTGATCGGCCTTCCCCGTGTCATGCCCCCCGTCGAGACAAGGAATTCCTCCGCGACGGGGAGCGTGCTGACCCTTCACATCAAGATTACCAATCCCTCTTTGACGGAGAAGAAGAAGGTGCCCCTGCGGCATGACTTCCCGGCGGAGATCAAGACGACGGATGTGGTGGATGCGGGCGGGCTCCAGATCGGGCTCGATACCGACAAGGCGATCTGCTATGCCGCCCTCGAGGATATCGAGCTGGCCCCGGGTGAGAGCAAGGTGTTTGACGTCAAGATCCGGGATCCCTGGGCCGGATTGAGCGACCTGGTTCCCCGCCTGGAAATCCGGGCGCAGCACCTCCTGACCCTCACCAAGGATCTGGATACCTACAAGGCGGTGGATGTCCAGGCGCGGGCAATCCTGAAGGACATCGAGGCCCTGAAGGCGAGGAAGGGGCCCGGGCAGGTGAGTCCGGACTATGTGGCCTTTGCCCGCAGGCAGGGCGAGGCCGTGCGGGAGCTGGCCACCAGGGTCCAGCGCCTCGAGGAGCTGTTTCAGCCCCGGGAGCAACCCATCAAGTTCGGGGGACCGGTCATGGATGTGCCGCGGCCCGACAAGCGGACCACCTGGATCATCATCTACATCATTCTCGGATTTCTGGGGGCATTCAGCGCGCTCTTCTTCCTGCGCTGGTATGGCAAGGGGAAAGCGGAGAAAAGGGAGTAAGGGGATGTGGTTGGTTGTCAAGTTGCCGACAACTCGGCAACTTGTTACAGACAGTGTGATACAAAGATGGCGATACAATTCAAAATATCACCCCTCCAAGTCAAGGAATACGGGGTTGTCGCGGAAATCAAGCAGGACATTGCGCACGTTACCGGGCTGGTCAACTGCATGAACGGGCAGCTTGTTCATTTCGAGGGCGGAAGCCAGGGGACGCTGGTCGGGTTTGACGGGACCTATGAGCTGGTGATGATCGTCAAGGAGGGGGCCAAGATCAAGCCGGGCGACAAGCTCTATTCCACGATCGAGGTCTGTACCGTGCCTGTGGGCGATCAGTTCCTCGGGCGCATGGTCAACGGGCTTGCGGAGCCGACCGACGGCCTGGGTCCGATCAAGTGCTGTAAGCGGTCGCCCATCTTCAGTGACGCCCCGGGCGTGCTGGAGCGCACTCCCCTGCAGGAATCCCTGGAAACCGGGGTTAAGATCGTCGACATGATGAACCCGGTTGGAAAAGGGCAGCGCCAGTTGATCCTGGGCGACCGCGTCACGGGCAAAACCACCATCGCCACGGATGCCATCCTGAACCAGAAGGGCAAGGGCGTGATCTGCATCTACTGCTGCATCGGCAAGGCCGAGGCGTCCCTGAACAAGGTATTGGACCTCTTCCGGGAGCACGATGTGATGAGCTATGGCATTGTGGTGTCGGCCACCGCCTCGTCCTCGGTTGGACAGCAGTACCTGGCGCCCTATGTGGCGGCCAGCCTGGGCGAGTATTTCATGCACGAGAAGGGCCGCGATGTGTTCGTGGTGTTCGACGACCTGACCAAGCATGCCTGGGTCTACCGCCAGATGTCGCTCCTGCTGGAGCGTTCCCCGGGGCGTGACGCCTATCCCGGCGACATTTTCTATCTCCACTCCCAGCTTGTCGAGCGGGCCGGCAAAATGAGGCCGGAGCGGGGCTCCGGGTCCATGACCTTCATGCCGATCGTCGAGACGGTGCAGGGTGACGTGACGGGCTACATCCCCACGAACATCATCTCGATGACGGACGGTCAGCTTTATGTCAGCACCCCGCTGTTCAGCGAGGGGTTCAAGCCCGCCATCGACATCGGGTTGTCCGTTTCCCGTATCGGCAGCAAGGTGCAATGGCCGGCCATGCGGAAGCTGGCCGGGATCCTGCGGCTGGAATACATCCAGTTCAAGGAACTCGAGAAGCTGACCCGCATCAAGGCGGGGGTTTCTGAAGCGGTGGAGAAACGGCTCATGAAGGGGCGCGTGGTGGCCGCCATCCTGAAGCAGGACAAGAACAAGCCGGTCCCCATCGTGGAACAGGTGATTCTCCTCTATGCCCTGGCAAACGGGTTCATGGATCGTCTCCTGCCGGAGCTGGTCTCGGCGTACCAGGCCGGCGTGATGGCGAAGATCAAGCGTGACAACCCGGATCTGATTGCCGCCCTGATCGAGAAAAAGGACCTGACCGAGGAAATCAAGGAGGGGCTCCATGAGCAGCTTACCGCGTATGGCGCTATCGCCCTTTAAAATCAAGTTCACCGAAACCGGCGTGATCAAGGACATCAAGAAGATGATTGTCCGGATCACCGGTCTTCCCTCCTGCCTGAACGGGCAGCTGGTGGATTTCGGCGCAGACAACAAGGGCATCATCATGGGCTACGACCAGGAGGATGTCCTGGCCCTGCTCCTGGGGGATGAAACCAAGATCCGCCTGGGCCAGTCCGTGACCGGAACCAGCGAGCCCTTTTCCATTCCCGTGGGCGAATCCCTTGTCGGGCGCATGGTGGACGCGCTGGGCAACGCCTGCGACAGCCGCGGGGAGATCGTGGCCGAGGCCAGCCGGCCTGTGTTTTCCGCCTCCGCCCCGATCATTCACCGGGCGCCGGTTGACCGGAACCTGTTCACCGGAACCAAGATTGTGGATGCCATGGTCCCGGTGGGGAAGGGGCAGCGCCAGCTGATCCTGGGTGACCGCATGACGGGAAAAACCAGCATCGCGGTGGATGCCATCCTCAGCCAGGCGGGTCGGGACGTGGTGTGCATCTACTGCTGTATCGGCAAGGCCCTGGTTGCGCTGGAGAAGGTGGCGACGGTCCTGGCCGAAAAACATGCGCTTTCCTACACCATTGTCGTGGCGGCCACTGACAGCGCCACGGCGGGCGAGCAGTACATCGTGCCCTATTCCGCCGCCACCATCGGCGAGTATCTCATGCGCAAGGGGAAGGATGTCCTGATTGTGTTTGACGATCTCACCAAGCATGCCTGGGCCTACCGGCAGATTTCCCTGCTGTTGGAGCGGTCACCCGGCAGGGAGGCCTATCCCGGTGATATCTTTTACATCCAGACCCAGCTGATGGAGCGCGCCGGGCAGCTGAACAAAGCCAGCGGGGGCGGCTCGATGACCTTCCTGGGGATTGCCGATACGCTCCAGGGTGACCTGACCGGCTACATCCCGTCCAACCTGATCTCGATCTGCGACGGGCTGGTCAGCCTGAGTTCCTCCCAGTTTGGCGAAGGGATGAGGCCGGCGATCGATTTCAGCCTGTCGCTCTCGATCGTGGGGGGCCGGGCGCAGCCGCCCTTGCTGCGGGAACTGAGCTCCGGCCTGCGGCGCACCTACCTGGAGTATACCGAGGTGGCCCGCCTGAGCAAACTCCAGAGCGGGTTGTCGAAGGAGGCCGAAGGCGTCATGAAACGGGGCCAGACGCTCGTGACCATGGTGCAGCAGGCGCAACAGCAGCCCGCCACCCTGGTGGAGGTGGTCCTGCTCCTGTACGCCCTGCGGATGCGCATCCTGGAGGACAAGGATGTTGCCGAGCAGATCCGCTTCCGCGCGGGCATTACGGCCTTTGCCCAGGGGCTGGATCCGGCCCTCGGGCAGGACGTCGAGGTGATTCAGAAAATGACGCCTGATGTGGAGCGGCGGCTGGCGGGTGTGGTGAAGGCGTTTTTCGGGATGGCGTAATGATCCGGGAGTGAATTCATGGCGTCACAGTTTTCGCTGAAGGTGCTGAATCCCAAGCATGTGATCTTTGAGGGGATGGTGGAAAGCGTATTCCTGCCCGGTGACTCGGGGGAGTTCGAGCTGCTGGCGTTCCACGTCCCGATCATTAGTCTCTTGAATGAGGGCGAAATTGTGGTTGACTGGAAGACCCGCATCCCGATCCGGAAGGGGATGGTCAGGTTTATGGATGATGAGTGCGTGATCCTGCTGGAGGAACATCGGATCCCGAAGAAGGCGAAGGAGTCGGAATAGAAAGCCATGCGAAACTTTGTCATTGTGTTGGTTATTTTTCTGGTGGTTCTCGGGCCCTCGGCGGTGATTGCCACCATTGGGTATGCCAGTATCCGGGCGCTGGGCCGCAATCCCTCGGCCGCCCAGAAGATCCTCCAGGCCATGATTATTTCACTGGTGTTCGCGGAGGCCATCGCGGTGATTGCCCTGCTGGTTCTGTTTCAGTTGTTTGGGCGGTAGGTGAGCCGTTGTTGAGTTGTTGAGTTGTTCGGTTGTTAAGGTGTTAGAGGAATATCCTGGGGTGAAAATATGACGACAATGATTTATCTGGTGATCCTGCAGGTGGCGGTCTTCGGGGTTCTCCTGATGGGAATGAAGCAGTTGCTGCTGCGTGACACGCTGAAGGCGGCCGCCAAGCTTCGCGACGCCGAGGCGGATCTCAGCCGCAAGGAGGAGTCGGGCCGCAAGCGTATCGAGGACAACGAGGCGGAGTTCCGCCGGAAGAGCGCCGAGGCGCAGGAGGGGATGGCGCGCGCCAAGGAAACCATGGAGAAGGATATTTCCCGCTCCCGTGACACGCTCCTGGAGGAGGCCCGCAAGGAGCGCGACCGGATCCTGGACGAGGCCACCCGGAACAAGGAGAAGCTTCGCCAGGAGCTCCTGCGCGACGCCCAGGTGCAGACGCTGGAGCATGCGGGACGGGTCTATGAGCTGGTATTCAGCGCGGAAGTCGGGCGCGCCCTCGATCATGTTTTCCTGGACGAGCTGTTGGCTGCCCTGGATGAAATGGATGCCAGCAGCATCACGGTGTCGGCCCCCAGCCTCGATGTCATCAGCAGCCATCCCCTCGATCCGGCGCACCGCGAGCGGCTGAAGGAGATTGTCATGCGGAAGTTCGGCGCGAACCTGGACATCCGGGAAACCGTGATGCCGGAGCTGATTGCCGGCATCAAGATCAAGCTGGGCAGCCTCGAGATTGACGGGAGCCTTCGCAACCGGTTCAACGAGGCGATTGAGCAGTTGAAAAGCGAGCATATGTGAAATCCGCCTGACAACTTGACAATCCGGCAACTCTTTTATGGCCCTGTTAAGTCAACTTCGACGTGATCTCCGTTTCAATGCGGAATTCCTCCAGTTGATCCAGACCCTGAAGAACATCGCGGCGTCCCAGTACCACACGCTGGAGCGCGAGAAAGAGCGGTTCGCCGATTTCATGAACCAGTTCACCAAGTTTTTCCAGGTGGTCGACCTGGTCGAGGCCAAGCTGCCCCTGGTGACCGTGATGACGGAGGTGGTCGGCATTGTCGTGGTGACCTCGGACTCCGGGTTCATGGGCGGCTTGAACGCCGGCGTGATCGAGGCGGCCACGGATGTCCAGGGTTTGCTTCCCGACGGTCAGGTCCGGTATATCGTGATCGGCGAGAAGGGCTGCGCCAAGTTTTCGGAAAACGGGCGCGCCTTCAAGGGGTTCCCCGGCATCCATCAGGACACCCGCTACGAGCAGGCCATGGAGATCCGGGATTACATTGTGCGGGAAGTGATGGAGAAGCGCATGGGCAAGGTCGTGGTGGTCTCCCCCCGGCCGCTCTCCTTCACCCAGCAAGCCATTGATTCGTTCAACCTCCTTCCCTGCGGCGAGCTGTTCGAGAAAAAGGCCGGGGCGGCCCCGCCGGCGCCGACCCTGAAACTGCTGGAGAAGGCGCGCCGGGTCACGGTGGAATCCTCGTTTCCCGACATGGTGGAGTATCTGGCCGGCGTGTGGGTGGCC
>JBAXRC010000037.1:0-9887 GCA_037131415.1 bacterium
CCCTTGTCGTCCTTGAAATAGGCCGCGCCCAGCTGGAGGTTCTTCATGACCTGGTATTTGGCATAGACTTTGTGACCCTTGCCATCGGTTCCGCCGCCCCAGCGATCGGAATCCGTCCACATGCCCACCGTGGCATCCTTCTGGAGCTCGGTGTAGCTATACCCGACCTCGAACGTGCCGGGATTCTTGGCTTTCCCCAGCGAAACCCCGTACAAGTGCCCCTGGTCGAGGGTGCTGGCATCGGTGTTGGACAGTTCCTGGCCGAAGATCGAGACCGGCAGACCCGCAACCCAGAAGTCCAGCGAAGCGAAATAGACGACCGGTGTAAACTCAGTGGCCCAGGCCTTGTTGGTCGTGCTCCCGCTGACTGACCCCTTCTTGGTGGTATTGCCATACCCGTTATTCTTCCCTTCCCAGTCGATCACGTCATAACCCTGCAGGTTCTGGAAGCCGTAATAGCTGGCGCCGACCGTAAAGGACACTTCCGGCACGAACTGGAACTTGACCGCACCCTGTCCGGCCAGCAACTGGGCGGGATCCTTGCTGTCGCGCTCCTGCAGCCAGATATACCCGGCATTGCCATAGAGAGTGACCTTGTCGGTCCCGGTCTGCCCCCTGAGAGCCACACCCTCGGGCGACAGGTCGCCATCCCACATCAGGTCATCATTCATGGTCAGAAAGGGATTCTTTATCTTACCGGCAAACCCATGCAGTTCCGTGGCGGACTCGAGCCCCAGCAGGTCCACGTCGATATACGCAAGATCCAGCTTCATGTCCTTCTTCTGGCCGCCATCACCAAGGGTCTGGTTCCCGGAAATGGGATCATTGCCGCCGGTGGACAATCCAATCACACCCTTCACGCGATCATTCACCTTGGCTTCCGCCGAGAGTCGGGCGCGGATCCGGTCGCGTTGCCGCGTATAAGTGTCCTTGCTGGCATTCTTCTTCGAATCATCATTGATTGATTCGTTCCGGTACCGGAAGTCACCTTTGACGGTAATCGAATCCGCCCAGGTCTTGACCGGCACAGGGATCGCTGCCGCCGTTGTATTCGTCTCCGCCGCCAGGCACAGCCCGCTCATGCCCGCCGCCATCAGTACTCCTGCCACTACTCTTTTCATCTCTTGTTTTCTCCTTTGTGTTGTTGGTTGATGTGATGCAGTAAACAAAATGCCTGTAAGTTCATAATGAGCGCCAAGTTAGAATCATGTTAGGATGCCAGCTCCCTTGTGGTAATCAAGATAGGCCCGCGTTTCCCCGCCCATGTAAAGCTCAAGAAGCCGGAGATCAGTTTTAACCAGGTCGACGACAATCAGGGCATCCAGCGTCATGTTGAATGACGGGTCCACATTGCAGGCCAGCACACGCCCACCCAACTTGTGATACTGGCGCATCAGCACCGGCACTCCTTTTCCGTCCGGCTCAATCTCGCTGATCATCTCGGATAAGGCATCCAGATCAGGAATACGACAGGGGGTTGTCTTTCGATCATGAAGCAAAGATTGGTTCACCTTCATCGGCTTTCTGGGACAAACAAACCGGCTCTCCGCATCCTGCCTATTTTGCTGCTCAAAATATCCGACCACAAGCTGGCGCGCCACCTCGCTGTAGTGATTACTCATGCTAACCGTTCCGAACAGCTTCCGGTATTTAGGATTCCGAACAACAAACTTGCCAATCCCCTTCCACAGCAACAGCAGGGGCAGATGCTTCTTCTGATACTCCTGACGGACAAATGACCGGCCGATCTCAATGGCAGGATCCAGCGAACCGATCAATTCCCACCCGTATTTGAAAAGTGTACCGGTATAGAGCCCCTTCATTCCGCATTGGGCCAGGATTTTATCCGTCAGCCCGAGCCGGTACGCCCCCACCACCTCTGACGTCTTGTGGTTCCACACAAACAGGTGCTGGTAGCACTGATCGAAGACATCCATATCCAAGGCCCGCCCCGTACCTTCCCCCACGGCACGAAAGGTAATCTCCCGGAGCCTGGCAATTTCCCGGAGCACGCCTGGTATCTGTTTGGCTCCGGCCATATAGACCCGATAATCCCCGCTTGAGACCAGTTCCTGCTCCGGCGGCAACCACGCCACCTCCTGTACAAGCTGCATGGATTTTCCGGCAGCCATCACCGGCTTGGCACGCCGCGCACGGAAACGAGGAACCGGCTTCACCGCAGTGCGACATGGGACCATACCCAGCACACGAACCCGCATTCGCAGATAGCGGGTCATTTCGTCATCATCCGGGATGGCATCCAGTTTCTGAAATGAAATGGGACGCCCAACCCGAACTTTCAAGGAATGCCCGGCTTTGTTCACAATCTCACGGGCCAGCATCGCTGTCCGTAGCCGGGGATGCACCAATCCGGCAAACTGAAACAGCGGCCCATTCGTTCCCTCGAAATACAAAGGCAACACGGTTGTCTTCCCATGCCGGACAAGACGGGCGAGGGCAGGATGCCAATCCGACTCCCTGACACCCCTTTCCTCCATGTCAAAATGCGCAACCTCCCCGGCGGGAAACATACCCAGGGTTGAGCCATTTCTCAGCCAGCGCAGGCTCTGCCGAAGGGGCGCAACATTACTTGTAGCCGCCGCAGATCCGCCAAATGGATCAACCATGATCATCTGCGGCCGGAGCTCCTCAATGTCCGACAACACCCGGGTCGCCATCAATTTCACATCGGAACGAATACGGTTTAGAAGGCTCAACATCACCAGCCCTTCGACCCCGCCAAAAGGATGATTCGCCACCACCAACAAGGACCCCTCCCGCGGAATATTTTTCACCTCACCATGCACCACCTGGTAGGTAACACCCAATCCCGCCAGTGCCCGATCGGCAAAGGAGGCTACGCCGGGACTCTCCTTGATGTCATCATACATGCCCGAGAGGCGATCAATTTGAAATAGTCCCCCGAGCAATTGCTGGGTGATCCGGGCAAACTCTTCCCCGGGAAACGGCCATACTCCCGCAGGGGTGGCATGCTGAAGCGAAGCGAATGGTATTTTCATAGTGTCATTACACTATCACCGTTGCATTAGGCTTTTGTGTGCCGCCTGTTAGTTTTTGGCAAAGGGCTATTTCAGGAAATGCCTGATCCCCATTCCCTGCGAAACCGCCAGGGAGGGCAACCTGTGACGCGGCCAGAATTTTAAAAGCCACCCCAGCCAGGACAGCAACCGGAGCAACACAAGGCGATCGGCCAACCGGTAGGAGGATTGTTTCCGGGTCAACGCCCGTAGCCCCAGGTTGACAACCCCCCAATTCAGCCGCGATGGCCGGAGCTGCACGATAAATATCTGGGAGCCCGTCTGATGGTGCTGGTATTCACGGATAAGGCACGTCAGTCGCTCTTCCACCTCTCGGGAACGTCGCCCCAGAAACCATTCTCTCGCCACGGCAAGGATCTTGAAAAATGCATGCTGCGAACGAAGCCCATTGGCGGGCAAGGCCAACAACTCCGCCAGTTCCACCATCCTCTGAATCTTCTCCAGCACCGAATACCCCTGCTTGATCGCCGCCCGGCGATTCACAACGAAATGGCGCATCAAGGTTCTGATTGAGCTTGTTATCAGCGCCGTATCCCAGAACACATGAAAAAGCGGAGGTAGGCGGAGCCTGCGAAAATAGACTGCGCACCTGGCATAATCCTCAAAATATAACCCTTCCCGGATCACCTCCGAGGACAACTTCAGAAGTTCCAGCAACTTGACCGGATTCCGACCGGGTAGCCGCGCCACACAAAAGGCACGAACCGCCTCTTCAACTCCTAAATGATGCCGGAACAAATACACTGTGACCCACACATTCAGTTCATTCCACACTGAAGAGTTCTTTAGAAAGGTAATGCTTCGTGCTGAACTCCAGCCCCCGGTTTGGCTCCACACCGATATCCCCACAACATTCTGGCATCCTGCCAATTCATGCGCATACCGCTCATAGTCCCACCCGATGAAAGACGGGTATTCTCCAAATCCCTCGTATTCACGCCGCGCCTGGAATTCCACCAGTTTTTGATGATGTGGATCATTATGAAAATGTGCGCACAAGGGTACATACCTGAAGAAATCGGTCTCGCCGTATTTCATCGAGATAATCAGCCTCTGACTGTGAAGCCCGCCAAATACCTTGTCGTATGTGTGGCGGTTCCACATCAGATCCCCCAGCGTGTACGCCCCCAGACTCCAGGTCCGGATCACCAGATTCCTCTTATGCGCTTCACAGACAGCCAGCAGGCATTGGAAATATCGCCGGGCTTGTTTCGGCGAACGAAGCACCGGGCGACTCAGGAAGTCCCCTTTGACGTCAACCCCGTCGGACTCGCCGAAACGGACAATAATCCCCTCGACCTGGGGAAAATCCCGGAATATTTGATCCACGGCCCCCGTGAGAAACCGGATGATCCGCCCATCGTCATCACCGAGAAGTTCATCCAGCTCACGATTGAAGTAGGCAATATCGGTCGTGAGGTAAACTTTGAGCCTGGCGTCTGCGGCAATCTCAAATAGACTCCGGAACTCCTCACGATAGACGGCGATGCGGCGCCGTAACGCAGGCTCATAACAAAAATGTTCAACCAAATGCGCCAGATCATCCAGGGAAATGGCATTGAACCCCATGGCGGCGGCGCTTCGGGCAACACGGGCAAATGATTCCCGAATACCCCGGAACAACGCGCGGTCAACAAGCCCGTCTCTTTCCAGGGTTGCGAATGGAATTTTGGACCAGTTTATTTTTCCTTTGGGATGGGGCTCAAAAAACGGCCCGATCCCGTCAATCATGTAGATATTCATGACTCAGAACTGATCCAACGCCCGATCCCAGCTCAGATCTTTTGCGGTCTGCAGGGCCTTTCGGGACATAACCATTCGCCGATCCTTGTCCCAGACAAGCTCGCGAATGGCGGCACACAAGGGGGCTGGCGTCCGGACGTTTACCGCCAATCCAGACCCGTTCCGTGCAATAATTTCAGCAGGCCCGCCCTCATTGGAAACAATGGCGGGCAGCCCGGATGCCTGGGCTTCCAGGACAACATTCCCGAATGTGTCGCTGGCGCTGGGAAAGACAAACATATCGGCGCTGGCATACGCCTTCGCCAGGTCGTCTCCCATCAGCAAACCGGTAAACCGGATGTTCTCATCCTTAATCTCCCGCCGCAGGGCTTCCAGCTCAGGCCCTTCACCCACCACGACAAGATCAACAACCGGCGTGGTGGTCCTGACATACCGGAAGGCTTCGATCAAGGTCCGCACATTCTTTTCTTTTGAAATCCGTCCCACGTAGAGAAGCTTCAGATTGCCGTTCAACCCATATTGCTCCCAGAAATGTTCATCACGCTTCCCGGGATTGAAGCGGTCACGATCCACTCCTCGCGGCAGGATACTCAGTTTGGCCGGATCAAACCCGTTTTCGGCTAGTTGCTTCCGGTAGAATTCGCTGGGCACGTAAATTTTTTCCATCTGGCCATAGAACCACTGCATATACCGCCACGCCAATTGCTCCAGCACCTCATCCTGGGTCAGGCTTTTGACATACTTCGGAAAATCGGTGTGATAAATACCCACTGTCCGCAACCCTAGCAGACGCGATGCCATCAGGGCGTTCAACCCCATCGGCCCGGGCGTCGAGATAATGACTTCATAATAATTCCCGCGCTCAATGGCCTCGAGCACATCCATAAAGGGAGGGAACGACAACTTCTGCGCATCATACTCCGGCAGGGAAAACTGGCCTAACGGCTTGAAATTAATAACCTCCGGCCCAGCCCACTCGGGCTTCTCAAGGCACGTCATCACGTCAATCGGCAAGCCGCGTTCCCGGGCTTTCGCCGTCAACATCCGAATCGTGTGCGAAACCCCATTCACATCACTGAACGTGTCGGTTACCCAGGCGCGTCGATTGCTTCGGTATGGCCAGGCGTCCCCGCCTCCCAGCCGCCGAACCGTGTCCTGGAGAAATCGTTCATCCTTGTGCTGGACTCCAAAGGCTGTGAAATAAGGGGCAATTCCCAGCACCACGGTGCTGAGGGAGGCCAGGGTCTGAAGCCCATCAACCAACCGACCTTCCTCGACATGGGCCAGGAATTGCCGGAAGAATGTATAACCGAGCTCATGGCTAATCCGGGCGGCCGCCGCGAAACTCTCCTCATCCCGCCCGGCGCGCTTGTCACCAGCGGAGTCCACTGATGACCCCCGCCGCAGCTTTCCAAACTCCTCGGCCAAAATGCGCTCTCCGGGACTCAGTTTTCTCACCCGATACCGCCGCACAACGCGTTCGGCCCATGACCGAATGGGTCCAGATTCCCGCAAGGGCTGCTCATACCCATCGATCAGCCTCTTCAATAATTCGCCCAGAACGGACGATCCCGCCCCCTGATTCAGAATGCGGTTCCGGTAGTAGCTGTAGGCAATATGATAAAGACTGTGAGCCAAACGCATACTGGTACCGGCTGAACCGCCCGGAACATGCCGTCCCGCCCGGAGATGCCCGATAAATTCCTGAACGGTCTCGGCCGCAGGGGTTTCCGTGTAGGCGCTGGCTGCATACACGCCGCTGTGATCATCACTACCACCTGTAAACCGTTTCATCCACGGTTCAGCGCCAAACGGCTTGATGCCGTGTCGCTCGGCCATCGCCGCGATAAGCTCCGGAGTTAAACGGGAAAACAAAATGTCAGTCAAATCTCCGGCACGGGGATTGCGTGATCCATTGATCGTCTCAAACCGGTCAAACAGAAGGATCAGCTTTTCCACATGCTCCACCGTCAGCATGTCATTGACGCGGAACAGCGGATGAGCGATGACATGAGAAACATCCTCGTCCTGCAGGTATTGCCGAAGCTCATAGATGTTTTGCCGGACTTTCTGAAGGTCGGCAAACTGCGCTTCCGTGATGTCCTGAACGAGACAATGAACCTTGCAGCCATCCTCGGGAAAATAGGTCGTCAGTTCGGCCGAAACAAAGGTCCTGGGCAGATGAGCAATCTCCAAGGCGCCGTCAATGCAGTTATGGTCAGAGATGGTAACAAAATCCATCCCCTTCCCCCGACACGCCCGGACAACATCCATCGGCTCGGTAAAGCTTTCCGGCGCGCCGATCCGCCTCAGAAACCATTCCGTCGGCCTGTTTGAATACTTACTGTGAACATGTAAATCAGCTTTCATGCTGATATATTCCCAGAAGACCGTCAGAAAGATGCGAGCGCACGGTTAATTTTCTGTTAATGCAAGGCGCCGGGTGAGGGCGCTTGTTTCAGAAGCTCACACGGATCACGAGACGTGTTGCCAATACAAAAGACCGCTCGTAATCAGAATGTGTAAAGGACTTCCCAGCGGGCGAAAAGGGCGGTGTCGGTCTTTTTGTAGTAGTTGCCCGGCTCCAGGCATTCAAGCAGGAAATAGGTTGTCAGCTTGTCCTTCTGCCTGAGGCTATTTTCCGCCAGCGTGAAATCCTGCCGCAACTGGCCCATCCAGCCGCGCTCCCGGCCCCCGCCAGTCCCGTCGGCCTCAAGGGCCGCCAGATAATGGATCGTGGCGGTCGTCTTCGCCCATTTGACAGGAGTGATGGACAGGCTGACATTGGGGTCAACAAGGTTGGACCACCGGAATACGGACTGCTCGGCGTCATAGGCAAAGACAAACAGTTCGCTGCTTTGCGGGCAACGCGACCACAGGGGATTCCATCCCTCATCCGTCGCTGTCTTGGGATTGTCCCCGGAAAGGACATATACGCCGCCCTTGAGAACCGGAGTTGCCGGTGCGGCCGCGAACTTCCGGGCGAGAGAGGCATCCACCATGTAGCCGTACATGTCCGTGTCGCCGCGAGAACCGTACTGCCCGGCAACTTCCAGGCTACCCGTCAGGGTGTCGGTGAATACCGGCATCAGCCGGACACCGGCGGTTTCGATGTCAGCATCCGGATTCCGCAGGACTTTGGCTGAGGGATCAAGGGTTTGCCAGCCAAAGGCCGGGGCTGGAAACTTGCCCGTGGCATCCGCTTTCACAGGCTGATTGTATCCCCTTTCGCGCTTGTAGATCAAATAGGCCTCAAAGGGTATTTTTTTGACTGCGGAATTGGTCAGGTACATCCCGGCTCCGCTTTCCGTGATTCCCTCAGGCGCCTTGGAAAACGCGGACAAGTCGCGCTGGGCGCCATTGATGGCCCACTGGTCTTCTGGCTCATTATAGATGCCGAAGATATCCAGCTGGGACTCGGGAATCGATTTGACGGAGGCCTTGACCGCGTTGAAGTACAACGTCCGTGACCCATCCCCAGGGGTGCCGTCGAACATAACACGCCCGTTTCCGTAAATGAGTTCCTGTCGCCCGATGCGGAGATCCACACTTTTATCGAGGAGGTCACGGGCTTCCAGATACAGGTTGTCGAACACCCATTCATCCGGCCATTCAGCCGTGGATCGCTGGGGTTTTGAAGACATGTCGGGATACAACCAGGAACGGCTTTCATTCACAATCCGTGCCCTCGCGGTGACGCCGGGAAGAAGGTCGATCTCTGACCAGATCCGGGTCCGGAACCGGAAATAATCGTTTTCCCCGTTCCGGCTGTAGACCGGCACATCTACCTTGCTGGGAATGTGATCAAAATACTCCCACCGGGCGCGCTCATCGGCGCCATACCTGAAGGGGGTGGCCTCATCTGACCGGGATGAAGCCGCTGTCGAAAGGAGGGCGAGCAGGGTAAGTCCGAAAACCGGGTATCGATAGGTCATGCGCTGTTCAACTTTCCCTGATGTCCTTAATCATGCCGTCCACGCCCACCATCACATTTATCTGGGGTTAAAAATGCGAACATATCATGGTTTTTAATGAACTGCATCATCGGAAATCACGGCCCCAAAGGGCGCATGACAGAACTGTCGGGGTTTTGAACAGAAGGTCAGCCCGGAATCCGCAGGATGAACGTACTCCCCTGTCCGGGAACACTGTCCACCGAGATCGTCCCATGATGGGCTAGGGCGACATGCTTCACAATCGCCAAGCCGAGGCCGGTGCCCCCCATGGCGCGGCTCCGGGCCTGGTCCACGCGGTAGAACCGCTCAAAGATCCGCTCCAGATGCTTCTTTTCAATCCCCGTCCCCTCGTCGGAGACCCGGATCTCGACCTGGTCCTGCTCCCGGGTCGCCAGGACGGTTATCCGCGTCTCCCCGGAACTGTACTTGATGGCATTGTCGAGAAGATTGCCCACCGCCTGCTCGAGAAGCGAGGCATTGACCGTCGCCCGGATCACATCGGGACAATCGAGCACCAGCAACATCCCCTTCTCCTCCGCCCGCTTGGAAAACGTCTGGACCGCCCTCGCCAACACATCACTAATGGACGCCGGCTCCATGGGGATTTCCCCTCGCTCCGCCTCGTATTCCAGGCGGGAGAGGCTGAGCAGATCCTCCACCATGGCCTCCAGGCGATTGACATGGCGCCCCATCATATCGAGGAAACGCGCCGTCTCCGCAGGATCATGGGGCATCCCGTCCGACAATGTTTCCACACACCCCTTCAGGGTCGTGATCGGAGTCTTGAGCTCGTGGGACACATTGGCCACGAAATCCCGGCGCATGCTTTCCAGCCGCTTGAGGCGGGTGATATCGTTCATCACCACCACCGCCCCGATAGGGGATCCATCGGCATCCTTAAGGGCCGCGCCGTGCACCTGGAGCATCCGCTCAACCCCCCCCCGAAGCGCCACCTCGCGCTCCGTCGACTCCTCTGAATTCAGGGTGGCCAGGAGAAATTCCTGGAGATCGATGTTCCGCACGACCTCGAGGATATGCCTGCCACGCCCTTCTTCCGGCTTCACTCCCAGAAGTCGGCAGGCCGCTGGATTGATATGCAGGACATGCTCGGCCCTGTCCACCGCCAGCA
>JBAXRC010000038.1:0-9771 GCA_037131415.1 bacterium
AAGTGTCACCCATTTTCAGCCTCTAACTTCACTCATTATCCGGTCCTTAGCACAAGCATGCGGCACTTGGGATATTATCGCCAAATTTCCGGGTCGATTTGCCGCCGCCATTCCCATAGCGGCTGGATGGGATCCGCGCTCCATCCGACACAGCGTACCTACAACGGTTTGGGCATTCTACAACAGGGATGAAAGCGCTTTTAACCGCCACACATGCGATGCCATGCTTGATGCAATGGCTCGCAAAGGCGGCGTAGTGCGCCGAACGGTGTATCCTTCGGGCGGACACGACTCCTGGTCCGCCGCCTATGCCGAGCCTGACCTGATCCCCTGGCTGTTCAAACAGAAGAGGAAACCGTGAAAACGAAAGTCTGGTGGAGGTGGTTTATCATTGCGGGCAGTCTCGTAGCCATTGGCTACAACCTTGCCGTACTGACTCGTTCCGTTGTGAAAGATTACCGAACCCCCTTGGCGCGCCGCGCCGCCTTGCCTTTGATGAATATGGGAAGCATGATCGAGTTGGTGGATAAATATCTTCCCGCCGACCGTCAATGTGCCAAGGTGGGGATTTGGTATGACATAAACGATCTTCCCACCAAAAACCACCTCTGCATGTTGCTGACGAATCGCCTTTATCCCACTAAGGCGGTGATAGCCACCACCAACAATCTTTCACAATTGGATGTTATCACAGGCTACAGTTCGCATTTCGGCGAGTTATCAAATGCACTGGCTGATCACCGCTTTCGCTTGGTGGCAACCAATGGGAACATTTCCCTTTATGGACACTCCGGCCTGAAACCGAGCCCTCCGGCATCGTGCGTAACCCCACCTAGCAGTCTGAGACAGTTGGCGGGGCTTCTGGCTGCATGTCTTGCGCTTTTGCCGATTGGTTGGCTACTTGCTAAACGGCTCAAGCCGATACTGGTGTCTGGCCCGACGGGAGGGGGTTTGGTTTCGGCGTGGACGCTCGGCGTTCTGTCCGTCGCTCTTATTTTTCCTGCTATCGTCTTGGCTGGTATCCCCTTTACCACATTGTCGGTGGCTCTGACCATGGCGGCAATGGTGCTGGTTCTTGTGCTGCGTCGTCGGGTGCCTTTCGTCGTCGCACCGCCGCCATCCGGGCTCCCTGGCGCGTCGGCACTGGAGCGGTGGGTGACATGGTGCCTGGCTGTGGCCGCTTGTGCATGGTGTGGCCTAACATTGGCGGACACTCTCGCTTATCCGGTGTTCGACATCACCGGCATTGGCGTATGGGGATTGAAAGCCAAAGCGTTTCTTGCATGCCGTGGACTCGATTCCGCACTGTTGACTGATCCCGATTGCGCATTTTGTCATCAAGCCTATCCCATCGGCTTCCCACTACTCCTGACGTTCTGTTATCTCTGGATGGGCGGCGCCGAGGAATGGGTCATCAAGCTGGTCCCTGTATTCGCAGGTTTCGGCGCGGGCATTCTCTTGTATCGAGCATTGCGGTGGTCCAGCGCCAGCCGTCTAGTTGCTGCGACCGGTGCTCTTCTATTCTGTTCGGGCGAGGTCTTCACTCGGCAGAGTACATTTCTGGAGGCAGAAACCATATTCCTTTTGTTCGCCCTGCCCGGTTTCGTTTTTCTCATGGCCTACCTGAAGGAAAACGTCCGCGCTCACCTTTGGCTGGGGGTGTTGTTTCTCATCGGTGGTGCATGCATCAAGCAGGAGGGCGCGGTATTTCTGGTAGTGGGAGTGGGCCTTGTCGCCCTGTTCAGCGGCCTTTTCAAGTTCAAATCCGCACCTGGCCGGGCACTCCTGGATTTCGGCGGCCTCATTCTTGTGACGGCTGTTTTTGTTTTACCATGGTGGTTGTATGTCCGCCATCATGTGTTACCGGTGGATGATTTCAGCGTCGCTGTTCCGGCAGGGCGGCCCCTTGCGGAGAATCTAGCTGTGTGGCGGATGGGGCTGAAATCTTTCGGGGAACTGATGTTCTCCATGCCGTCGTCGGTTTCATGGATTTGGTGGCTGGCGACGGTGGGGGTGGTGATACACCTGCGGACGATCTGGCGGCGAAGAGAATTACTATTCCTGCTTGCTGCGAGCTGGCTATTGGTGCTGATGTTCGGTTCGGTTTATGTGTGCTCGGTTTATACCGACCGGCTGGATTGGCACATGCAAGCCAGCGAGCGCCTTCTGCTGCTTCCGACCGCGCTTCAATTGATCGTGGCCGTAATGATATACCAGCGCGAAGGAGCCGTGGAGATCCACCGGAGGATGGATCCTTAGATCCAAAACTGCCGGTCCAACGTCCGGTACTGGATGGCTTCCTGCATATGATCCGGCTGGATGTGCTCCACACCGGCCAAATCCGATATGGTCCGAGCGACCTTGATGATCCGGTCATAGGCGCGCGCGCTGAAATTCAGCTCCGTGATCGCCATCTTCAGGATGTTCTGGGCATCCTCGGAAAGCGGACAGAATTTCACGATATCCTTAGCCCGCATCCCGGCATTGCTGTGGACTCGGCGCAATCCCTTGAAGCGCTCCTGCTGGATCCGGCGGGCGGTGATGACGCGGTCCCTGATAACCGCTGAAGAATCTCCCGGCGTCACACCCGAGAGATCCTGGTAGCGCATCGCAGGCACCTCGACATGCAAATCAATCCGGTCCAAAAGCGGGCCGGAAATCTTGTTGCGATAGTTCTGGATTTGCGACGGCCTGCAACGGCATTCCCGTTTGGGGTCGCCATAATACCCGCAGGCGCATGGATTCATGGCGGCCACCAGCATGAACTGGCAGGGGAAGGTCACGGCTGCGGCCGCCCGTGAGATGGTCACATGCCCATCCTCCAGGGGCTGCCGGAGCACCTCCAGGACATTGCGGTGGAATTCGGGGAGTTCATCCAGGAATAACACACCTCGGTGTGCCAGGCTTACTTCCCCGGGCATGGGGTGACTGCCTCCCCCCAGGAGCCCCGCATCGGAAATCGTATGGTGTGGTGCACGGAAGGGGCGCCGGATCACCAGCGCCTGGTGCGGGCTTAGGATGCCGGCGATGCTGTGGATCTTGGTTGTCTCGAGAGCCTCGTCCAGCGTCATCGAGGGAAGAATGGAGGCAATCCGCCGTGCGATCATGCTTTTGCCTGTACCCGGAGATCCGATAAGAATCAGGTTGTGGCCACCTGTGGCGGAGATTTCGGCGGCGCGCTTGGCGTGCTCCTGGCCCTTGACGTCCACAAAATCCTCATCGTGTTCCACCGGGGCGGCAAAGATCTCATCCACCTCGATCTCGTAGGCCGACAGGGCTGTCTTCCCGGCCAGGAAATCAGCGGCTTCCCTCAGGTTGCTGACCGGGAACACGTCCAGCCCCCTGACGACCGCCGCCTCCTCGGCGTTCTCCACGGGAACCAGGAGCCCTTTCCTGCCTGCTTTCTTGACCGACAGGGCAATGGGGAGGGCTCCCTTGACCTTGCGGACCTCGCCGCCCAGCGACAGTTCGCCGATCATGGCGTAATCGGTCAATCGTTCCGGGGATAAATGATCCTGGGTGGCGAGGATTCCGATGGCGATGGGCAGATCAAAGCACGGTCCCTCCTTTTTAATGTCCGCCGGCGCCAGGTTGATGGTAGTGCGGCCAACATGGGGGCGGAAGCCGGAATTGGTAATGGCGGTATGGACCCGGTCCTTGCTCTCCTTGACGGCGGCATCCGGCAAGCCGACGATCACCACGCTCGGATCCCCATGCCCTGCATTGACCTCGATCTCCACGGGATAGGCATCCACCCCGTACACGGCACCACTGAAGACTTTGGCTAGCATGATATTCCTTTTAACTGCTGATTTAGTCACAGTATAGGAATATCTAGAAATACACCAGATAATACATGATCTGATTATTGCTTGATCGCGAATGAGGCGGCGTGGGTCTCGCGCTGGGCGAGGTCCAGGTCGAACTCGGTCATCAGCCCCCCTGTTTCTATCAGTTTGAGGAGTTTCGGAAGCGTTCCAAGGCGCAGAGAGAAATGCCGGAAAGCATGATAATAAAAATCTGACACTTGAACATGTTGCAGCAGGACTATCAATCTTTTGGCAGATCAACGGGTGGCGTGAATTTCTTATTCTGTTGCAAGACCGTGCCCAAGGGCGTTTGCATTCGGGTATCACCGCCAGTCTGCAAGAAGAATCCCCTCCCGTCCGGCCCGGCGTTGATATTGTCCTTGGCTTCCCATGGCGCGGGCGATGCGGTGAAGCAAGCCTTATCCAGAGGACGCCATCCACCCTGCATGTTCAGGAATGCACCCTGTCCGAACAAAGCTCGACGCACCTCATTCACGCTTTCCTTATCGCGGCGGAAGTCTTCGACAAAAGAATAAAGCCCCGTAAGGTAACTCTTGTTGTGGGGCGCGTGCAACGTTGCCAAATGCTTCCATGACTTGGTCTCCGGGATATAGAAATAAGCCGCATAAGCCAGTTCTCCGGCAACATCCACCACCTTGACTAGGAATCGGCAGGTTTGGCCGACTTTCCAGTTGTAGTCGAAGACGCTCTGAACTCCCGTGCCTTCGCCGCCAAATCGGCCTGTCCTCACTTCGGGGGCCTTGAAAATAATCTCAGCCTTTTTTTCCTTTTGCACCGTGTCCGGGTTATCCCCTGATTCGGCATCCCATACTGAAAACAGGACCACCTTCCTCCCGCCGCCGAGGTCCTGAATGCCAAAATACCCGTCCTGAAATCCGCATGCCATGAAGTAAGAGCCGCGAGTTGATTGTTCTACCGTGAGTTCGTTGTAGAAAGCGGAAGCTTTGGGGACTTGATAGGATAGGTGCACGGATCTGGCCGCACGAGGGGAAGCAGTGCCCGATAATGACTGGATCTTTTGACTGACGCCGGCGGACCGTATTTCCGTCGGCGTCAGGGGCGCGGCGGCAAAAACTGATCCACAGCAAACGACAACTGACAACCACAATGCATAAACACGCAGGTTATGTATCAACATGGAAACGCTCCGTAGGTATAGGGCCGATAATCGCATTCTTCACGCACCCCGTCCGATCTCCACGGGATAGGCATCCACCCCGTACACGGCTCCACTGAAGACTTTGGCTAGCATGATATTCATTTATAACTGCGGATTTAGCCACAGCATGGGAATATCTAGAAATACACCAGACAATACATGGGTCCGATTATTTCGTGATGGCGAATGAGGCGGCGTGGGCCTCGCGCTGGGCGAGGTCCAGGTCGAACTCAGTCATCAGCCGGGCCAGTTCCTTGAAGGTGATTTTGGGCGTCCAGCCGAGTTTCTTGCGCGCCTTGGAAGGATCACCCAGGAGGTAGTCGACTTCGGCGGGACGGTAGAAGCGGGGATCGATCTTGACGTAATCATGCCAGTCGAGGTTCAGGAGACCGAATACCTCGTCAAGGAACTGGGCGACACTGTAGGATTCCCCGGTGGCCACGACGTAATCATCCGGTTCGTCCTGCTGGAGCATGAGCCACATGGCCTCGACGTAGTCCCGGGCATGACCCCAGTCACGCTTGGCGTCCAGGTTGCCCAGGAACAGGTTCTTCTGGAGCCCCGCCTTGATACGGCCTGCGGCGCGGGTGATTTTCCGGGTAACGAAATTCTCGCCCCGCCGTTCGCTCTCATGATTGAACAGGATTCCGTTGCTGGCATGCATGCCATAGGATTCACGGTAGTTGATCGTCTGCCAGTAACCCATCACCTTGGCCACGGCATAGGGACTGCGGGGGTGGAAGGGGGTGTTTTCGCCCTGGGGCGGCTTGGCGGCGCCGAACATTTCCGAGGAGGAGGCCTGGTAGAACCGAACCTTGGCTCCGCTGGCTTTATTATAGTCGCGAATGGCCTCCAGAACGCGCAGGACGCCCAATCCGGTCACATCCGCGGTGTATTCGGGCTGGTCGAAGGAAATGCGGACATGGGACTGCGCGGCCAGGTTGTAGACCTCATCAGGGTTGATGCGGGTCATGATGTGACGCAGGGAAGAGCTGTCGGCCAGGTCCCCGTATTCCAGACGCAGATTCAAGCCCCTGTCCAGAAGATGGTCAATCCGGGAGCGGGTAATGGAACTGGAGCGGCGCACGATGCCGGTGACTTCATATCCCTTCTGCAGAAGCAGTTCAGCCAGGTAGGAGCCGTCCTGCCCGGTAATTCCTGTAATCAAGGCTTTCTTAACAGTACTCATGAGTCTCCCCTTCGTTCGTTTTGAGGCGGGCAGAATAATAAGAAAAAAGGAGGAAAGAAAGCTGAAAGCTGAAACTAATTCAGGAAAAAACGGAGGGGAACCGGGGTCAGGGTTCGGGGTTCAGGGGGGAATGCATTTAGGTTCGTCCCGCCTGAACCCTGGCCTCCTGAACCCTTATTTGGCGGCTGGTGCCTGGACCTGGGGTAGCACTGCCGGAGCCTGGCTTGTTGCCGCCGGCACGGGGAGTTCGTAGCCATCCGCAGAGCGCTCCTTGCGAATGGCGGCATCAAATTCGATTTTCGGGCAACGCATCAGGACATAGACGTCGTAGAACCGAAGGGCGGTGTCGCCGTCCCAGTAGCGGGCCCATAGGCTGGGGCCGTACTGCCAGACGGTGTAACAGAGGATGGACTGGTCAACAGCATGGAGCCGGATCTGGGTGGTATGGGTGGCCTGGGGGGTGAGGGTGGTTTTGGTCTCCACTTTTCCATGGGCCGAAACCGCCCGGTGTGAATTGTCGATGATCTGCGGGACATTCGGCATTCCGCCCTGTGTGGAGGTGTATTTGTCGTTCCGGTCAGTCTTGTAGATGTCATCGGCGGTCACTCCCGCCCGCTCCGCGAGCTTGCGGATGGCATCGTGCCGGGCATCATTAATTCCCTCCTCAAGGACGAGGGCATAGGTGCAGATGCCACTGGCATAAACATAGTTGGTGGCATCATAGCTGGATGACAGGGCTGGGTCCGAAACCCATTTTGGCGGCGCGAGATTGCCCTCAACGACCTTGAGTGAGCTACATCCGGCGCCCGTGATGGCGATGACGGCAAACAATACAATACTGACAAAACTTTTTTTCATAGTGAATTCCTCTTCAGACTACTTCAGGAGACTCTGCCACATCCGGCTCGCCCGACCCCTGGGCGGATCTGCCAATTTACTGTCCGACCAGCCCTTTTCCCACATACCTTCACTGCCGCCGCTAAGGGCAGCTTTCCGACGGGCAGATTCCGCTTCGATCTCTTCGGGAGAGTCCAGCACATAAGGGGTTATGAAGACAACAACTTCACTGCGTTTATTGCTGTCTGCGGAGTTGCGGAAGGGAATTCCCAGAATCGGAATCTTGCCAATCCAGGGAATCATGGTGGTATCCTGGCTCTCCTGGTTTTGTACCAGCCCGCCGAGGATGATGGTTTCGCCGCTTCGGACGGACACGGAAGCGGTCATCTCGCGGGAGGCGACAATGGGCCAGCTGTCCTTGCCTCCCTGTCCGTTGCTGATGGGTTGTGAGCCGGCGACATTTTCGATCTTCTGGGCGATCTCCATCACCACGAATTTCTTGGCGTTGATGCGGGGGGTGACCGTCAGGTTAAGACCAACCTTGCGTGCTTCGACATTGGGCACAGAACTCTGATTCTGGCCATAGTATCCGACATAGCTGGTTCCCTTGTAAAAATACTGCTCGGTTGAGACATCAATCTTGGCTTCCTTGTTATCCGTGGTGAGAATGACGGGGGATGCCAGGATCTTGGATCGGTTATCGGTGGCCGACATCTTGATGACGGCATCGAGATTGAGGCCGAATTGGGTGAAATAGTAGGCGAGCCCGCCGCCCGAAGCGATGGAGGACGCGGAGTTGATGGTGGTGGCGTTCAGCGGGGTGTTGGCACCCCCGCCGCCGGCCCCGGCGAAGGCGAACTGGGCATCCCGGCCTCCATTGTTCTTGTTGTAGGCGATCATGGAGCGCTGCACCCAGTCCACGCCGCGTTCCAGGGACTTGTCGAGTTGGACCTGCATGATGACGGCCTCGATGAGGACCTGGGAGAGCATGACATCCATACTCTTCAGGAGGTCTTTCATGGTGGCCATATCGGCCCGGCTGGCCATCATGATGAGGGCATTGCTGCGCTTGTCGGCCAGGATCTTGATGTTCTCGGCGGAGAGCTGCCCGATCTTGCTCTTGCCTTCCTGGGTTCCCTTGCCGGAGGCGAGCTGCCGCTGTTGCTCGATGAATTCCTGGAGCTGGAAGCTGCGGGGTTCTTCGCGCGGGGTGGTCGTGGTGGTTGAGCCGGAGGTTCCGGGCGTGGTGGTGGTTGTTGTGGTTGTTTTCTTCGGGGTGGTGGTTTTCGAGGTCGGTGACGATGCGGCGCCGATCAGGGCGTTGAGCATGGAGGCGACCTCCTCGGCATCGGCATACTCCAGACGGATGACTTCAACGCTGACATCCGGCGCGGTGGCCACATCGAGAGCCGCCACGACCTGCTCGAAGAATCTCATGTTCTCATTGCGGGTGATGATGATGAGCGATCCGGTGCGGTCATCTGCAATGACCTTGACGTTGCCGCGGATCATGCGGCCATCCTCGGGGTTTGATTCGCCTGTGGCAGGAGTCGTCCCGCTGACGGCGGGGTTCGAGCGAGCCCGGATGACGCCGGGGATGTTGGGAAGAACGGGCGTGGTGTCCACGCCGGGCGACCCGTAATCCCTCAGGCGGCGGACGGTCGGCTGTTTATCCTTCTCCTTCTGGTCGGCAATGATTTCCTCGAGCTTGGTCTTGATTTCCGACGCCTTGGAGTTGCGCATCTGGAGGATGTGGATGGATTCCTTGATGTCGAGAGGCTGGTCAATGCGGGTCAGGATGTCCTTGATCCGGTTCAGGTTCGCGGCGCCGTCCGCGATCAGCAGGCTGTTGATCCGCTCCAGGGGAAGGATTTTTCCGTAGGCGTGGATCAGGCCCTGGATGGCCTTCTGGGCTTCCACGGGATCAATGAATTTCAGCGGAACGACCTCGCTGACCAGCTCATCCGTATCAGGGCGGGTGATCATGTCCGTCTGGTTGGTTTCAATCGTCAGGCCCTCGATCGGGGCCGATGCGATGGGGACGGCCTTGACGAACTTTTCGCCCTGGTTGATGAGGGCGATATTGTTCATGGCGAGGACGGTCTTAATGGCCTGGATAGCCTCGGGAATGGTCAGTTTAGTCTGGCTGACCAGGGTGATCGTGGCATTGACGGCGGGCGCCTGGAGAAGGGTGCGTCCTGTGAGCTCGGCGCAATAGTAGTTCAGGACAATTTCCAGCGGGGTATTCCTGAATTTAAGCTCCTTGAGATCGACGGCCTTGTTGGTGTCGGTTTGGGAGCCGTTCAGAACCCCGGTGGCGGGGGCTGCAGGGCGGGCGACTACCCCGGAAATTTTCTGGGCCTGTGCCGGCATCACGGATAACACGATGCCGGTCAGGATCAGTAATCCCGCTGTCACGATTTGCTTATGAAGAAAAGACATCATGGTTAGGGGCCCTTGCTATCAGTTATTTTCTCACTGCCTGCGGGAGGAACCCGGGAGTACGAGCAGTACACCGTAAATCCACCCCGCAAAACCTTCTTGTCATTGGGTGCAACCGTCAACTGGCTGATGTCCAAAATAACATCTTCCTTCTGCAGATCAAAGAGGAAACGGGTCAGGGCTTCGAGGTTTCCTTCCCATTTGCAGTTCACCGCCACCTCGTACATGTTGCCGCGCAGGGTTTCCTTCTCGGCATCGCGGCTGATGAGGTTCAGTTTATTGGCCTTGGCCAGGCGTTCGATCAGGATTTGAAG
>JBAXRC010000039.1:0-9754 GCA_037131415.1 bacterium
CAAGCACACGGAGAAAAAATATCTTGTTGAGCAGATCATCCGCCCGACGGGGCTTCTCGATCCTGTCGTATCAGTGCAACCGAAGAAGCATCAGATCGACCACCTCACGAAGGAAATCGCGGACACCATCAAGCGCGGCGAGCGCGTGCTCGTGACCGCCCTGACGAAGAAGAGTGCCGAAGATCTCGCACAGTACTTCCAGGGACTCGACCTCAACGTGCGGTATCTGCACAGCGACATCGAGACGATGGAGCGTGTGGAAATCCTCAGACAGCTGCGCAGCGGCATCATCGACGTGCTCGTCGGCATAAACCTGCTGCGCGAAGGGCTCGACCTCCCGGAGGTGAGCTTCATCGCCATCCTCGACGCCGACCAACAAGGATTCCTCCATTCGCTCAGGCATGACCCTGGTGCCCTTCAACGAGAAGCTGAACCGTCTGATGCTCGTGGTGAAACGGGCCAAGGCGGCGAAATACAAGGTGACCTGGGGCCCGACCGCGCGCACCTACACGGCAAAGCAGTTGGCCAAGGGGGTCAATCTGGCCGCTGATTTTGAGGTCAATCCCTTTTCCGGTGCGTTTGCCAGGGTGGACGGGGCTGTCGCGGGCAAGCAGGGGTTTGAGATTGGCCAAATCCAACAGGTTGTACATGCCGCCCAGGAGTGTCCCGAAAAGGAGGCAGATGTGCAGAAAAGTGAAGTCGAGCATGAAGTCCTGGCGGCAGCGATCCGGGCTGCTTTCATCCCCGTGACGCATTCCCTGCGTATCGAAGCTGAGAAAGAGTGACAGGGTTGAATAAACAACGTTGGATTGGGTTGTGGCTGGTTGGCGTGGCGGTAATGGAGAGAGCAGTTATGAAGCAATATATGAAAATCATGTCGGCAGGGTTGGTCTTTTTCGGGTTGGCGGCACCCGTGTTCAGTCAGCAGGCGAATGAGAAGCTGACCCGGAAACAGGAGAAGGCGCGCCGGCAGCAGACGATTACGGTTGAGGCCGCGCGCTTTACGGTTTTGACGCCGAATTGTATTCGCCTCGAATACCAGCAGGACGGGAAGTTTACCGATGAACCGACTCTTTTCGTCAATCATCGCGTCATCAATCCGGTTCCCTTCACCTTGCGCGCCGAAGGGAATGCCACGGTTATCGAAACCGATGCCGTCCGGATCCGCTACACCCCGGATGGCAAGGTCTTCCATGCCGGCAATCTCCTGGCGAGAATCCGCAAGGGAACCGAGTGGGTTGAATGGTCACCGGGGTCCAAGCCTGTTGCAAACCTCGGCGGCCCGATTCCCACGCTGGACGGAATTGGCGGGCCGGTGGCCCTTCCCGAAGGGCTTCTTGCCCGCGATGGCTGGTCTGTTGTTGACGATACAGGGAAGCCCATCTTCGTCAACGACTGGATTGCCCCGCGTCCCGCGGAGCGCGGCCTTGACTGGTATCTCTTCGGCTATGGCACCGATTACAAGGCGGCGCTCGCCTCGCTGGCGGCGGTGTCCGGCCCCGTGCCCATTCCCCGGAAGCACATCTTCGGCTCCTGGTATTGCCGGTGGTTCGACTATACCGAGGCGCAGTTCCGTCAAATCGCGGAGGAATACAAGCAGCACGACTTCCCGATCGATATCCTGGTGATGGATATGGGCTGGCATACGCAGAAGGACGCCAAGACCGGCATCGGGCACTTTATCGGATTGGGCTGGACCGGCTGGAGCTGGAACCGCGCGCTCCTGCCCAATGCCGAGAAGCTTCTCGCCGATCTTCGCGCCGACGGCCTGTTTGTTACCTTGAATGCCCATCCCCACGATGGTGTCCGCGCCCACGAGACCTGCTATCCGGACTTCATGCGCAGGCTGGGCAAGGATCCGGTCAAGGATGAAGTCCCGAAGTTCAATGCGGGTGACCGGACCTACATGGATGCCTATTTCAAGGCCGCGCACTGGCCGTTGGAAAAGGCGGGCGTTGATTTCTGGTGGGTGGACTGGCAGCAGGACGCAAAACCCGGACTGGCGTATGTGCCGGGCGTGCCCGGGTTGCGGCATCTTCCCTGGCTCAACAACCTGTACTTCGCCTACAGTCAGACATTGGGTAAACGTGGACTCGGCTTCAGCCGCTGGGGCGGCTGGGGGGACCAGCGCAATCCCATCCAGTTTTCAGGGGATTCCGGTGGCTGCTGGGAAATGTTGAAGTTCGAGATTGAATTCACCTTGCGCTCCGGCAACAACGGCTGCTTCTTCTGGGCGCATGACATCGGCGGGTTCTATGACGGTAACGACGCGGAACTGCTCGCCCGCTGGATCCAGTTCGGCGCGGTGAGTTCATCGCTCCGGCTCCATAGCTACGGCAACATGGATCGGCGGCCCTGGCTCTGGGGGCCGGAAACGGAGCAGTCTGCCCGCATTGCCTATCACTTGCGCTCGCAGTTGATGCCCTACATCTATTCCAGCGTCCGCCAGTGCAATACCCGGACCCTGCCGCTGCTCCGCCCCCTTTATCTGGATTATCCCGGGCAGGAGCAGGCCTATACCAACATGCAGGAATATCTCTTCGGGGATCACCTGCTGGCCGCTCCTGTGACGTCCAAGGGGGACGGCCCCGGGAAGGTTGCCGGGCAAACCCTCTGGATTCCCGAAGGAACCTGGTTCCATTGGTTCAGCGGCGAGTCGTTTGTCGGCCCCAGAAGCGTCACCCTCAAGTCCTCCCTGGATGAGTTTCCGTTGCTGGTCCGTGGCGGGACTCCGATTCCCCTGCAGCCCTATACGCCCCGGATGACCGCAACCCCGCTCACCAATCTGGTGGTGCGCTGCTGGCCCGGGAATGACGGCGTCATGGGCGTCAATGAGCTGTATGAGGACGACGGCCAATCGGATCGTTATCTGCATGGCGAGTCCGCCACGACCAGGCTGTCCTATGTCCGGCAGGGTAACGAGGTTACCGTTTGCGTTGACCCGGCGAAGGGAAAGTATCAAGGGCAGCCGCGCAAGCGCACCATTACGATTGAACTCCCGGGGGTCCGGCCAGCCGTGACGGCATCCGCTAACGGTCATGTCGTCAAGGCCGAGTACGATGCGAAGACATCACTCTGCCGGGTTATGGTTCCGGATTGGAATATTCGCTCCCGATTGATGGTTAAGGTGAATATCCAATAATACTTCCCGAGAAAGAATTCTCATGAACAATACACAAACAGGAATAACTCAAATCACCCGTCGTGAGTTTATCGGAACAGCAGCCGCGTTTGCCGCGTTCTCCATCGTGCCGCGCCATGTGGTGGCGGGCTCCGGAACGTTGGCACCGAGCGAAAAGATGAATATCGGATGCGTCGGCGTGGGCGGCTTGATGGGGCCGTTTGATGTCGACGGTGTCAGTGGTGAGAACATTTATGCGCTTTGTGACGTGGACGAAAACTTCCTGAACCAAGCCGCTGCGCGATATCCCCGCGCGAAGAAGTACCGGGATTTTCGCGAGATGCTGGACAAAGAGCACAAGAATCTGGACGGGATCACCATTACAATTCCCGACCATATGCATGCCTCGGTGGCGCTGTGGGCCATGGAGCGGGGGATTGCTGTTTATTGCCAGAAACCGCTGACGCAAAGTGTCTGGGAGACGCGTCTTTTAGCGAAGGCTGCCGCGAAGTACAAGGTGGCCACGCAGATGGGCAATCAGGGGTATTCTTCGGAGGCGACGCGCATGGCCTGTGAAATCATCTGGAACGGCGATCTTGGGGATATCACGGAGGTGCATGCGATGTACAATGGCGGCTTTGCACGGGGTGTCACGCAATGGCCGGCGGTGCAGGAGGTGCCCCGGACACTGGATTGGAACCTCTGGACTGGCCGTGCACCGGAGCACACATTCAGCTCGCAGATTCACCCTCGCAACTGGCGCGGTTACTTGGATTATGGCTCCCAAATGATCGGGGACTGGGGGATTCATATCCTCGGGCCGGCGAACTGGGCATTGCAACTCGGCCGCCCTGCCAGCGTGGAATGCGTGGCCGTGGAAGGCGTTAATCCAGTCACTTATCCTAACTATGCATGCAAATACGAGTTCCCGGCGCGCCCGAATCAATTTGTCAAATCCGGGAAGATGCCTCCCGTAACGGTGTATTGGTACGAGGGTAGCATGGCTGGAAAATTCAAGCCGCCAGAAGGTCTGACCGCGAGGGATGTCGACGGGTATAATGAAATCTTTGTCGGCACGAAAGGCTGCATGGGCACTTCCGGGCGCGGCGAAAGTGTTCGTCTCCTGCCGGAATCCAGGATGCAGGATTTCAAGAAACCGCCCAGGGTGTTGGAACGTTCCCTTGGACATTACGCGGACTGGATCCGCGCCTGCAAGGGCGGCGGTCCGGCTTGTTCCAACTTCAGTATCGCCGCCCCTTACACGGAATGGATGTTGCTAGGATCAATTTGTTGGCGTTTCCCGAACGAGAAGCTGCTCTGGGATGGCAAGCATATGCGTTTCACAAACAACAAGAGGGCCAATGACTTCATTAAGCCTTATTTCCGCAAGGGATGGGAATTGAAAGACATCAGGGGTTGAGGGGATTCGAAATAAACAGAAAGGAAATGGGAATGAATAAAGTAACGAAGGCTTTCGTGGCCGCAATCTCCGTTATCATGATGGGGAGCTCGGTGCGCGCTGAACGTAATGACGCTGCTGCTGAAAAGCTTGGGTTTCAACTCGGGATCCAATGCTGGACCTACCGCATGGTTACAACCTTTGAGATACTGGAGCGGTGCCAGAAGTTTGGCATCAAGTATCTCGAGGTATATCCCGGTCAGAGGATGAAGCCGGATTCCGGAGCCAGTATCGGTACCGGCATGAGCGATGCGGAAATCGCCGACCTGCTCGCGAAGGCAAAAACATGCGGTGTTAAAATCACGAGCTTTGGCGTCTCCGGTATTCCGATGGATGATGCCGGAATGAAGCGGTATTTCGAATGGGCCAAGAAACTCGGGATTTCAATACTGGTCACTGAAACCACCCCCAATGCCGCGCTCGATAAGATGTCGCGCGACACGGGGATCCGTGTCGCCCTGCACAACCATCCGCAAACATGGCCGGTGGAGAATGTTCTGGCGGCGACAAAAGACTTGAGCAAGAACTGTGGCTCCTGCTCTGACACCGGCCACTGGCTTCGCGCCGGAAAAACTCCCGTGGAAAACTTGAAACTTCTGGAGGGGCGGGTGATAGAGTTGCATTTCAAGGACCTCAACAGCAACAAGTCCGATGTTGTTTATGGAACGGGCGTGGCCAACGTCCAGGGAATGATGGCGGAACTCAAGCGACAGGGGTTCCGTGGCCCGATGATCATCGAATATGAACACGGCAATCTCGCTCACCTCGATGATGTTATCCCTAAGTGTGCTGCTGCGTTCGACAAACTGGCGCAAGAAGTGAAGTAGAATCGTTGGGGCATTATCTGCGCTAGGCGGAATAACCTGATGGAATCGACCTGTTAACGTGCAAGAAGGTTTTTCACGAGATTAGAGAAACTTTATATGGCGTGATCGGTGGAGCATGAAGATGCGGAATAATGGATAGGAAGTCTTTTTCCCGCACATAGGGATTTATCCTGTGTATCCTGTCCCTGCTGCGTCCGGAATTATCACGCCCTCCAGCAACTTGATCAGCACAGGAACATCCTTGGTCACCGTCCGCCAAAGGATATCCAGATAAATCACATCGTATCCGTGAATCAGGCGGTTACGCATGCCGATCATCTGCGCCCAGGGAATTCCCTCATTATGTGTCTTGGTTGCCTCCGTAACACGGGTGGCAGCTTCGCCGATGATCTCCAATAACCTGACAAGGCCAAGGGCGCGCAGTTCATCCGTCTCCAGATCGTCCCGCGTGTGACCTTCAGAAAATATCCGGATCTTCCGGGCCGCCTCAAGCATATGGCGAATATGCGTGGGGTCATCAGGACGCGGCATAAAACACCTCAGCCTCAGCCAGCACACGGGTTCTCAGTGGTCCGCTGAAGAAGTTTGGAGTGTTCAGGTCAACCTTGTGCCCAACAAGATGGGTCAACTCAATTTCCATGCCCGCCAGGCCGATCAGCCCTGGCACATGTTTAGCCTCGAACTCCACCAGCACATCCACATCGCTGTCGGGCCTGAAATCATCACGAAGCACGGAACCAAAGAAAGCTAGCTTGGTAATGTGGTGCTGCCGACAAAAAGGCACCAGCTCCTTTTCATCAAGATGGACTCTGTCTCGCTTCATAATCGATCACCATTAAAGTGGAACCATACTATACTCTCTGGTCAGGCGAAGCAATTTAGATAACACACCGCCGCGCAAGAGAAATGTCCAGTACAGCCGCAGCACAGTCAACCCCAAAGGTGGCCACAAACGGGTGATTCTGAGCATTAGAAGCTACCTGTGGGATGACAATGCTTCCGGATGGAATCCCGGGCCGGCACCGATGGCGGGTGAGATGTCCGATATGTGTTGATGGGAATTCTTCCGGAAGGCTTTAGGGGTGAGGCTGGTAAGGCGTTTGAAAACGGTTGCGAAATGCTGGCTTGTGGAGAATCCCAGTTCCGCGGCGATCCGGGTGACTGGTTGATTTGAGACTCGTAACAGATGCTTGGCCTTTTCAATACGCCGCCACATGCCATATTCAATCGGCGGCATCCCGGTTTCCTTTTTGAAGGTAAGTTTGAAATGGGATTCCGACATGGATGCCGCGCGGGCGAGCTGGGTCAGGGTTGGCCACGTTGCCGGCTCCCGCTCGATGAAACGGATGGCGTTCTGGATCCCGGCGCTGTAGGGCTGAGCGATCTGGCGTTCCGCGACGGCAATGATGTCCAGCACCAGGCGGAGCAGAAGATTCCTGACGTCCGCCTTCTGGAGTGGATTCCGCTGGTCAGCGCAGGCGGCAAGGATGCGTTCAAAGGTTGGAGCCAGCATGTCTCCTTTGCGGAAAAGACGGGAAGGGAGCGCCAGAAACCGTTTTAACAGGGTCTGGGATTCCTGTGGTGTGAGACCGAGGAATGATTGCCCCTTCTTCAAGACCTTGAATTCAAGCCAATAGAGGCGGCCCCGGCCTTCGGGTTCATGGCCAGTGCCATGAACCTCGCCGGGTTGGGTGATAAAGACATCGCCGCCTGTCAGGTCGTAGCGGGTTGAGCCAACGACATAGGTTTGAGCGCCGCGCTCCAGCAGGCATACTTCGATGATGTTGTTGTGCGCATGCGGTTTCAGGGGGGAGTGCGCGTGGCTGTAATGATAGCGCCCCAAAAGAACCACCTCGGAAATGCCCAGATTGGCAAAGTCCTTCATGATGCGGTCGTTTTCGTTCCGGGCAGTCGTCCTCTTCATTCTGGAATGGTCGGCTCCCCGGAGGGTTTTGTCAAGGATTGCCAATGTTTCTGAAAAGATTAATCTACGCAAAGACGCAATGAAGGGAAGCCTGTGTCATCCTATTTAAGTAGAGCGATGAAAGGACGGATATTGAGATGAAGTTGACCCCGAGAGAGAATATGAAGCGCTGTTTGCAGTTCGCAACGCCGGAGCGGGTTCCGCGTGATCTTTGGACCCTGCCGTGGGCAGAAAAACGGTTTCCCAGGGAGCTGGCGGCCCTGCGGGCCGAGTTTCCCGGTGATCTGGTTGTTGCGCCGGTTGTTGGAAAACCCTCGCCATTCAGGCTTGGTGATCCCTATCTGGTAGGGGAAGCGGTCGATGACTGGGGCTGCATCTTTACGAATATTCATGAGGGAGTTCATGGTGAGGTCAAATGTCCTATCTTGACGGGCGATAGTCCGGATGCCAAAACCATCCGCCCGCCGGTCGAGAATCTTCCCGCTGATCCTGACAAGGCGCGGGACCTGGTCAACCGGTTCTGCGCGCAAACCGACAGGTTTGTTCTGGCGCAGAACCTGCCGCGCCCCTGGGAGCGCTACCAGTTCATGCGCGGGACGGAGAACAGCCTGGCGGATGTCATGATGCCGGAGGAGGGAATGGCTGCCTGCCTGAAGGTGATTCACGACTTTTATATGCGGGAAATGGAATTCTGGGTTTCGACGGATGTGGATGCCGTGTTCTTCATGGACGACTGGGGATCGCAGAACCAGTTATTGATTCCTCCCGCCGTGTGGCGCGACTTGTTCAAGCCGCTGTACAAGGATTACTGCGATCTGGCCCATGCGCACGGCAAATTCGCCTTCATGCATTCCGATGGCTGTATTTCCGAGGTCTACGAGGATCTGGTGGAGGTGGGGGTCGATGCCATGAATTCCCAGATATTCGTCATGGATATGGCCGACTGGGCGAAGCGGGTCCAGGGGAAAATCACGTTCTGGGGCGAGATTGATCGCCAGCATGTGGTGACCTCGCCCGATCCTCAAAAAGGGCGCGACGCGGTGCGCAAGGTCGCGGGCCACCTTTACGATCCGCGCGGCGGCATCATCGCCCAGCTCGAGTTCGGGCCTGGGGGGTGCCCCGATACGGTCCGGGCCGTGTACGAGGAATGGACAAAGGTCGGTCAGGTATGACAGCTCGCGAGCGAGTCCTGGCGATCCTGAACGGTAATATGCCGGATTGTGTCCCCTGGCTGGGGGATCTCGATTACTGGGCGACGGCGCTGGTCGGGCGTGGGCAGAAGCCGCAGGGCTTCCAGAAAAGTCCCGCCTATATTGACTGGCACAGGGATCTCGGGGTCGGGTTCTACCTGCAGGGCTATTTCCCCTTCAAGACGATTGTCGAAAACTGCGAGGTGAAGGAGTGGAAAGAAGGCGTCTGCCGTTATCGCCAGATTACCACCCCGAAAGGGACGCTGCGCGAGTGCTGGCAATGGATGCCGGACGACTTTACCGAGGGGCCGATTGAGCACCTGGTGAAGACGGCGGGAGACCTGCCTGCCTATCAGTATCTTCATGCCAACACCCGTTACGAGCCCGATTACGATTTCGCCAGGCAGCGGGTGGAGCAGTTGAGGCAAACCGGTGCCGGCGTGATGCTGGCTTACCTGCACAAGAGTCCGCTGATGCAGATGGTGGCGCTGGATGCGGGGATTATGGCGGTCGTGGACATGATGAGCGACGACGAGGGCTTGTTTACCGAAACCCTCGCGGTGGTGAAGCAGTCCCATGATCGTGCCGCAAGGATTGCCGTGGACTCGCCGGCCGAAGTGCTCATGATGCCGGAAAATCTTTCCTCGGAAGTGGTGGGGCCTGCCCTGTTTGAACAGTTCATGCGTCCGTATCAGTCGGAATGGGCCGCGGCGATCAAGGCGGCTGGAAAATATTCCTGCATTCACCTGGATGGAACGCTGAAGGGGCTTTTGAAGCAGGAATGCGGCGTAGGCCTCAATTTTATCGAGGCGATGACCCCTGCGCCGGTGGGGGATTTGGCCGTGGACGACTGGGCGGGATTCTGCGGGAATCCCGACACCATTCTCTGGGGCGGCATCCCCGGCGGCTATTTCACGGCGTTGGTGACCGATGCTGAATTTGACCGGCATGTCAGGCAGGTGCTTTCCGTCATGCGCCAGTCTCCCCGGTATGTTCTGGGCGTGGCCGATCAGGTGCCCCCGGGCGGGCTGGAATCACGGGTGCGCCGAGTCCGGGACCTGGTGGACGAATACGGTCGATATTAGAGGCGACCTGGGAACAGGGTAGTCCCTTGCGAATTGAATCTCGTGACCCCGGCGAGGCTAAGAACGAAGAGAATCAAACACTGTCATCCCCTGGGCAACGTAAAGGAGGGGCGCCTTATGCCTTATTCTTCTGGAGGGCGAAGCTTGC
>JBAXRC010000040.1:0-9544 GCA_037131415.1 bacterium
CCGGCGACCATCTGCTTGGAAGGCAGAGACTCTACCAACTGAGTTACACCCGCTTGAAGGAACAAGAACTAGATACTATCAGACGTCAGCATCGGCGTCAATTCAATGGCAAGATCGGGCTTCCGGCTGTCAATCCCAGCCCCCACCCGGGCGTAGCGGCGGATGCGCTCATTGAGGGGCAGTCCTGCCAACGGATTGCGGGGACTGAAGAGGGAATAATCGGGATTGGCCGTTGCCAGCTTCTCGTGGGCAATCAGGGCCCAGGTCGCTTCCGTCAGGTGCCGGAACGGCGGGGTCATGATGATGGGGCAGTTGAATTCCTGCCGTGAACTGTTGATATCCACCCCGCTGATTTCCATCAGTTCGTTCGCCGCACAAAGCCGCTGCAGGCGGAGTAGCTGCTCAAGGGTATTCCGGGGCGGCATGTAGGTGATGGCCTTGAATCCGATGCGCTTCAGCTCCGGAACCAGTTGATCCAGATAGTCGTCCTCGAATTTCTCGGCCTTTTTGTCGCCCGTGGGCGACTCCCCGACATCTCCCAGGTAGGCGTATGCCGGAATGGCGCCGATTCCGTTGACGAACCGGACCGCATCATGGATGGAGATGCATTCCCGCCTGTCCGGTTGGACAAAGAACCGCGGCACCAGGGAGGACTTGAACAACCCCAGCAGGTCATAGACGTAATGCGGATTCGCATCATCGAGGAGGACCTTCTCCAGCTTGGGAGGAATGGGGGTGTCCAGTTTCTCCTGCACAAACCGGATCAGCGCCGCGCCGCGCCCGAAGGTCTCAATCAGCCGGAGCGAGAGGGCGCAGAGGATATGGCGCTCGGTGATGGAACCGCCCGAGGCGGCCTGCGAAATGCCAGCCACATCCCGATCGAAATCCAAGGGCTTGATCCCGAGCCCGGCGAGAATGGCATTCAGTCTGGCCACCTGCTCCCGATCCCGCAGGATACGGGCCGCATTCATGGGCCGCAGGAATTCGCGGGCCGCCTGGAATTGCGTCGCGGGAATGCCATGCGCCGCCATGTAGCTGTTGTTGAGCGTGTCGGGATTGTTGGTTTTCCGGCCTTCCACCGCCGTGCCGGTCATGTCCACCCGCATCTCGAATCCCGCCGTGGAGGCAATGCCGATGGCCTTGCAGGCCTCCAGCATTTCGGCACAGCCGGAAACCGAGTCGTGATCCATGATTCCCACCGCCTGGAGCCCGGCCTGCGCCGCCTTCACCGCCGCACAGGTCGGGGTGTAGGGGCTGAAGGAATAAATGGTGTGGACATGGTTGTTGACTTCATCGGTGAGGGTGACTCCCTGCTTGACCGACTCCCCCAGTTCCCGGACTGCCGCCAGGCGTTTCCCCACATTCGGATCATTCAGTCGCGCCAAAGTCATCCGTGTCACCCTTTACTTCTTTTCCACACCGGGCAGGACCACCTTGGCCAATTCATCGAATCGGGTATTCCCACGGGTCGCCTCTGAAAGATATTTCGCCGTCTGCGCGCGACTCTTCTCGGCGCCGCTTGTCGCCTCGTTGATATACAGGGCCACCGCGAAATTATGCTGGCACTTCTCCACGCGCGTCAGGTCGCCGTTCTCAACATAGCGCTGCACAAACCGCATCATCTGTTTCGGGGGAACCTCAGTCCAGGAAAACTCCCCGCCGCGGATGATCACCTTCTCATCGGTCGCGCCCAGGATGTCCTTGCTCCCCAACCACCCGAATTGATAGCCATTGTCCGGGTTGGCCTTCACATCCGCCTTGACCCCGTCAATAATCGCCGTCTTCAACTCCACCATATATCCATAGGCTTTGACGACCTGCCTTCCTGTCGCCTTCCCCTCGTCGGTCTGGAAACCCTTGACCGCCTGTGTCACCGTATCCAGCGCCTGCTTGAATTGATGCTGCTGAACCAGGGCACCGCAGGACTTCCGGCTTTCAGCAATGAGAGTGAGTTCCGCCTGGATCTGTGCGGCCTTGTCCGCCGCCACCTTGTCCACCGCCGCCTGATCCGCCGCCGCCTTGTCCGCCGCCGCCTTCGCAGTGGCCGCCTGATCCGCCGCAAGTTTGGCCGCCTTGACCGCTGTCTCGAATTTCTTCCTCAAGCCTTCAATCCCGGCCACCGACTTGGCCACCGACTGACCCGCGTTCGAAATGGGTGTCAACACCTCGCTTGAGCGGGCTTGGACATTCGTGATCAGCAGCAGGTGACTATAGGCGTTGGCCGCACTGGTCGCCGCCAGAATCACCTGCCGGTTTGTATTCACCAGGTCCGACAAGTTCCTCAACTCCACGGCCGCCGTGGCCAGGACGCCGGTGACATAGTGGGTAATCGAGGCCGCTTGCGCCAGGGTATTGGAACTCGCACCCGTGAATTCGCTGGACTCCGGCAGAAGGCTCACCCCGTTTGACACCATCAGGATCACTTCACTGGCATTGGAGGACCACCCCTTCGCCAACACCTCGCGATTGGAGACGTCCACCAGCACCGTCTGGAGATCGGTCCAAACCTGGTCGCTGAGCTGCCGGTATTTCTTGATCTTGGCTTTTTCTTTCGCGGCGTCGCTTTTCTGGGTCTGGTCCTGCTGGTACACCACCATCGCGACCACCACTCCGATGATGGCAAGAATCCCGAGCGTAACCCACAGAACGGTCTTTCTTTTTTTCTTCTTTTCCGCAGCCGGCACAGGAGTTCTCTCCGGTGCGGCGGCAGAGACCATCAGGGAGGCACCATTCTTTTTCTTGGACAGGATTATCTTGCTTCCCCGCTTCGAGGGCGACCCCATAATCTGCGCCGTATCGGGTTTCAGGATGAACAGGACTCGCCGAAGGTCCGCCAGCAGGGAGGCATAATTCGGATAGCGTTTAAGGGGATCGGCCTCCAGCATACGCGCGACAATCGCATCCACCTCGCTATTGATGCCGGAGCGCAGGGAATGTAATGGTGCGGCCGGGTGCTTGAGGCGGGCCTTTACAACATCCAGGGGCGTCTCGCCATCGAATGGCGGCTTCAGGGTCAGGGCATGGAACAACGTTCCGCCCAGACTGTAGATATCGGAGCGCGCATCGGATTGATGCCCCCTTAATTTCTCCGGAGCAATATAGTAAGGGGTTCCCCAAATACCCTTTGAAGAGTCGCTTTCACTTTTCTCCTTGAACCGGGCCAACCCGAAGTCCACCACCTTGGCAATCCCGTTGCTGTCGAGCAGGATGTTCTCGGGCTTGATGTCGCCATGAATCAGGCCGATCGCCGCCGCAGCATTCAATCCCTCCGCCACATCGATGGCGATCTTGAGGACAAAGGCCTCGTCGAGGAATTCACCCTTGGCGATCATCTGGTCTATCCGGCCACCCTCGAGCAATTCCATGACCATGTAGGGCTGGCCGTGGGACACACCGAAAGAATAGATCTGCACGATATTGGGGTGGTTCAGTGCGGCCGCCGCCTGGGCTTCCCGCCGAAATGTCTCTACGAATTCGGAATTTCCACCAAAAGAGGACTGCATGACCTTCACCGCCACCCAGCGGTCCAAGCCGGTGTCGCGACCGCGATACACAGCGCCCATGCCGCCTTTACCAAGCAGGTCCACCAGGAGGAATGCGCCCATTTTGGCGGGGACATGCTGCTTGGTTCCGCATTCCGGACAGGCGATCTCAACAAAGGCGGGCAGCCCTGAAACATCCATCAGGTGATGGCATTTCAGGCACGCGGCATCTTGCACAGGATCCGTTATGATTTCGGTATGTTCAGTCCCCATATCGCTCAAACACCTATTGTTTTCGTAAACCGATTCTGCCTATTATAGACAGTTATGTCTATTGAAATTGAGGTTTTATCAATGGTGGATCCTGTTTTATTTCATGTGGGGAGCCGTCCAATTTACTGGTATGGCGTGATGATGGCGTTCGCCTTCCTTGCCGGAATAACCCATTGGAACTGGCTTGGCCGGCGCACCGGTCGTGATGTTTCCATCAGCGGTGATCTGGCGTTCTGGTTGATGGTGGGCGGACTCATCGGCGCCAGGACCGCCTATGTGATTTCCAATTTCAGCTATTACCACGCCGCGCCGCAGGAAATCATTCGAGTGGACCAGGGCGGCTTGATCTTCTACGGCGGGTTTATCGGAGGCCTTCTTATCTTCATTGCCTTCGCGCGCTGGCGCAAGTTGAACGTCCTCGATCTGGCGGACTTCGCGGTCACCGCCATCCCTCTCGGCCATGCCCTGGGGCGCGTGGGGTGTTTTCTCAACGGATGCTGCGGTGGCAGCGCCGTCTCCCCCCCCTCGCTCCTGTCCTGCGGCCTGGATCATTATCCCGTCCAGTTGTATGAAGCCGCGCTCAACCTCGGGGTTTATGTTCTGCTGACCTGGTTTTTCCTGAAGCGCCGGGGCACCCGCTCCGGGTCGGTGATGGCGCTCTACCTGACAACCTATCCGGTCTGCCGATTCCTGCTTGAATTCTTCCGGGGCGATGACCGCATGCGACTCGGGACCATCGACGTGGCCCAGGGCATCAGCATCGGGCTGTTCGCGACCGGTCTTATCCTCTGGGCCTTGATTTTCCGGACAGCCCGAAACGCTTCACCCACCGGGAAATAACTCATGGCGGAAGTCAAACAGGTTCCCGTGACACCGGATGGCGCCGGCAAGAGGCTGGATGCCTGGCTCAGCACCCGGGAACCCGACCTCTCCCGGGCTCGCATCCAGGATCTGATCCACGCCGGGCACATTCTCCTGAACGAGAAACCGACCAAGCCAAGCCATAAACTGGCAGCGGGCCAGGTCATCGCCCTCACCATCCCCCCCGCGGTCGCGGTAGACCTGAAGGCCGAGAATATCCCCCTGGAGGTTCTGTTTGAGGACCAGGACTTGATTGTGCTCAGCAAGCCCGCAGGCCTGGTGGTGCATCCCGCCGCCGGCCATGCCGACGGAACCCTGGTGAATGCCCTGCTCGCCCACTGTCCTGATCTCGAAGGAATTGGCGGCGAAAAGCGGCCCGGCATCGTACACCGGCTGGACCGCGACACCACCGGCGCCATGGTCGTCGCCAAGAATGAAACGGCCATGCGCGCACTGGTGAACCAGTTCCGTCACCGGCAGGTGACCAAGGAATACCTCGCGCTGGTCTGGGGGCACCTCGTTCCTGCGGCCGGACGGACCGAAACCCTGATCGGCCGAAATCCGCGTGACCGGAAAAAAATGTGCACCCGGCCCGATCCAAGTTCGGGACGCCAGGCAATCACCGTCTACCAGACGACCGAGACATTCGCCGGAGTCTCCCTGGTGAAGATCCAGATCGAAACCGGCCGCACCCACCAGATCCGCGTCCACATGGCCTTCCTTGGCCATCCGGTTGTCGGGGATCAGCAATACGGCCGCCCCCGCCGCGATGTTCTCCCTGTTCCTGTCCCGGACCGCCAGATGCTCCACGCCGTTCGCCTGTCATTCACCCATCCCCGCACGGGTCAGGCACTGACCTTCGAGGCCCCGATGCCGACTGACATGCGCGAGCTGATTGACGCCCTGCGCTCATAAAACTGAAGAGGGGGATATCCCATCAGCGACAGTACCGTTCTAATCATCACTCAATGCAACACAGGGAACAAGGTATCAAGGCTATTAGGTAACACCGACAGTTCTGCCATGCGCCCGGATCATAGGAGGTCAGGCGGAAATGGCTGGTCAAGTAATCAGACCTTGACGATCCGTGCGGGAACCCCAACGGAGGGCGGGGACAGGACCGTCAGTTTTCGGGATGAGATAACGGCGGGATCCATTGACGTCTTGAGATCGCCCAACGCCCACACGATGGCATCCTTCAATTCCCCGTTCACGGCCGCCAGGCGCTGGGCCAGTTCCCGTGCGATGCCGCGATACAACTTGAGTCCAATGGCTGGCTGGCGAACGATCAATTTATCAAATTCGACCTGGGAGAATTCCATCACCTTTGTCGGTTCCCGTGCCATCACGCTGGCGGAGCGGGACTCCACCCCCAGGAAACAGATCTCACCGAAAATATCCAGGGATCCAAGCTCGATGAGTTTCTTGTACTTGTCGAGCCCGATGCTTTTCCGCACCTCGACCCGTCCCTCCAGGATCAGGAAAAAGGAGGAGCCGGCCTCGCCTTCATGGATAATATAATCCCCTGCGGCAAAACCCCGCACGACCGCGATTTTTTCGACCGCCGCCATCTCGTCCGAGGTCAAGTCCCGAAGAATCATATCGGAGGCCCTCCGCCGTCACTCAGGGAATAGGGAACCGCACCGCCGTCGCCACCACCTCGGCCTTGATCCCGGCCAGCATCTTGTCATCCCCCTGGTGCTTGATGGCGTTGACGATCCAGCCGCCAAGCTTCTGCATCTCGGGCTCCTTCATCCCGCGCGTGGTCACGGCGGGCGTGCCGATCCGGATGCCGGAGGTCACCGCCGGAGGACGGGTGTCGAAGGGGATCGCGTTCTTGTTCACAATGATGCCGGCCTTTTCCAGCGCCGTGGCGGCATCCTTGCCCGTGGTTCCGTACGGCGTCAGGTCCACCAGCATGAGGTGATTGTCCGTCCCGCCCGACACGATGCGCAGACCATGCCCCACCAGGTAGGCGGCCAGCGCCTGCGCATTCTTCACCACCTGCCGCTGGTAGTCCTTGAAGGACGGCGCCATCGCCTCCTTGAAGCAGATCGCCTTGGCGGCGATGGTGTGCATCAGCGGGCCACCCTGAAGACCCGGGAAAACCTGCTTGTCGATTTCCTGGGCATACTTCGCCTTGCACAGCACCATGCCGCTACGCGGGCCGCGCAGGGTCTTGTGGGTGGTGGTGGTGACAAAATCGGCATAGGGAACCGGACTGGGGTGCACGCCGGCGGCGATCAGCCCGGCGATGTGGGCCATGTCCACCATCAGCAGGGCGCCCACGCTGTCGGCAATCGCGCGCATCCGGGGGAAATCCAGGACCCGGGGATAGGCGCTGGCGCCGACCACGAGCAGTTTCGGCTTACTCTCACGCGCCAGGGTGGCCAGCTCGTCATAGTCGATCACCTCGGTCTTCTGGTTGACGCCGTAGGGTACGATCTTGAAAAACCGCCCGGAGAAGTTGACCTTGTGGCCATGGGTGAGATGGCCGCCATGGGCGAGGCTCATCGCCAGGATGGTATCGCCTGCCTGAAGCGCCGCGAAATAGACCGCCATATTGGCCGAACTGCCGCAGTGGGGTTGGACATTGGCATGCTCGGCGCCGAACAGGGCCTTGGCGCGGTCAATGGCCAACTGCTCGGCCACATCCACATACTCGCACCCGTTGTAGTACCGCTTGCCCGGATAGCCCTCGGCGTACTTGTTGGTCATCACCGACCCCTGCGCCTCGCGGATCGCCCGACTGGCGTAATTTTCGGAGGCGATCAGGTCAATCGTCCGAAGCTCGCGCTCCTCCTCGTGCTTGATCGCATTATAGATTTCGGGATCCGCATCGGCCACGGCGGCCACTTCAATCGCCGCCCCGCCGATCATGCCGATCTTGTCCACGCGCCGCTGATGCCGCTCCTCTCCGACAAATTTCGCCTCGAGCCAGGCCTCCAGAATCGTCGCCGCCGCTTTCGGGTCTTCAAGGTCGCTTCCCAGCACAAGGATATTGGCATCATTATGGGAGCGGGCCGCCTTGGCCATCCCCGGGGTAAGGCACAGTGCCGCCCGGACCCGCGGAAACTTATTGGCGGCCATACTCATGCCGATCCCCGTCCGGCAGATGAGGATACCCTGGTCCACCAGGCCCTCGGAGACCATGGCGGCCACGGCATGGGCATAGTCGGGATAATCCACGGCATCCGGCGTGTAACACCCCGCGTCTTCCACGGTAACACCGCGCTTCTTCATTGCCACCTTCAGGGTTTCCTTGAGTTCAAATCCGCCGTGATCCGCTCCGATTGCCATTCTCATCGTCGAAATCCTTTCCATCATCCGTTTCTGACCAGTCCACGCAAATACATCACCAACTCGGGCATCGCCGCATCAATCTCGTCCCGGATTGCCCGATACACATCCGCCTTCATGCCAAACGGGTCCGGGACATCCTCGCCGGGATGCACGGAACTGAAGGCATTCAGGAGGACAATCCGATCCGCCGTACCGGGAAACCGCTGCTCCACCGCCCGTTTATGAGCCCCCGTCATTACCACAATTAAGTCCGCATCGTCAATGTGGGCACGGGTCAGAAACCGGCTTGCATGGGAGGATAAATCGGCTTTTTTCCCGGCCATCGCCTGGACCGCCCCCTCACTGGCAGGCTGCCCATCCACCGCGGACACTCCTGCGGAATCAGCGTCCCACTCCGAATCGGAGCCAAGCCACCGCCGCAACAGATATTCCGCCATCGGGCTGCGGCAGGTGTTTCCCGTGCAGACAAAGAGTACGCACCGCCGGTTCATGATCGCCTCCTGCGAAATCACGCCCTGCCGCAATATTTTCAAGGACTCCCCCGTGGCATCCACCACCGTGCTCTCCCTCCCCAGCGGAGCCGGTCCCGCATCCAGCGCCAGCGCCACACGGGACCCCAGCGCCGCCACGGCCGCCGCCACGGTGCGGGCAGCGGGCTCCCCGCTGATATTGGCACTGGTGACCCGGAGCACTCCCCCTGCGGCCTTCAGGACCGCTCCGGCAACAGGATGATCAGGAACCCGGAATCCCTCGGCTTTCCCGCCACAGGCGAGAACCAGAGTCAAGGGCCCCGGCCAATAGCGCTTCGCCAACCGCCGCGCCCGGGGGGACAGGATGGCCCCCAGCCGCTCAACCACGGCGAGGGAACCAGCCAAAAGAGGAATGGGCTTGCCCCGGTCACGTTCCTTGGCGGCATAAATCCGATCCTCCGCCCCCTCCACCCGGGGATCTGCAGCCACCCCGTAAACGGTTTCGGTCGGCAGGATGACAAGGGCGCCGGACTGGAGAACCCTAGCCGCTTCTACCATGATGGACGCCGCGGGGCTGACCGCATCCACGGGAAGAATTCTGGGGTCAGCGTTTTCCATAGCCACCCAGTAGGCGCAAGCCAAGGAGAATATCCGTGGCCCGTCGCAAAGTAATGTCACCCTCAACCCGGGCCATCAGTTCCAGATCCCCTTCCGACTTTACACTCAGGACGCGGGCGGGGGGATTCGTGCTGGACAACATGGCATTAACCGACGCCGCCTCGCTATTCACCACAACATCAGGAGGGAGACCGTCCCCGTTGTAAACCCTTCCGCCAGGCAGGGTCATCTTCCGTGTGGCCACGGCAACACGTTGCCCGTCCGGCAGGGTCAGCAGTTCCCTAAAGCGTAAATTTCCGCGGGTTTCGGTTCCCACAAGCATGATGCCCTGACGTCCCTTCCATAGGACCGCCAGAGCCTCGGCGGCGTCCCTTGTGTCCCTATCCACAAGCACCATCAGGGGCGAATTGATGGAAACCGTCGTCTCAACCGAATTAGTGGACAGGGGTTTGTCCTGGTTGTCCGTCACCACAAACAACGGCGTTCCATCTTCCCGTCCGAGACCCGCCAGAAGGGATAAGGAGGGAAGATCATCAC
>JBAXRC010000041.1:0-9543 GCA_037131415.1 bacterium
GAGTTATGAGTATGAAAGCAGTCATATTATGCGGGGGGTTGGGGACGAGGCTGTCTGAGGAGACGGTGCTCAAGCCGAAGCCGATGGTTGAAATTGGCGGGATGCCGGTACTGTGGCACATCATGAAGATCTACGCCGCGCACGGGGTGCGCGAGTTTGTGTTGGCCCTGGGCTACAAGGGCGAGAGCATCAAGGACTTTTTCGTCAACTACAGGTACCGTTCCCGCAGTCTGACCGTGGAGATGCATAAAGGGGTTGTGGAGGTGCATCAGGGGGACAGCGAGGATTGGACTGTTCACTTGCTGGATACGGGATTAAATACCCAGACGGGCGGGCGGTTGAAGCGGGCGGCCCAGTTCATCGGGCGTGAACCTTTTCTGGCGACCTATGGGGATGGGGTAACCAATCTGGACATCACGAAAGTCATCAAGGAGCACAAGCGTAACGGACGCCTGGCGACCATGGCGGCGGTGCGTCCGCCCGCCCGGTTCGGAAGCATGGTGTTTGAGGGCGACCTCGTGACCCGGTTTGAGGAAAAGCCGCAGGCGGGTGAGGGGTGGATCAACGGCGGATTCTTTGTGCTTCAGCCCGAGGTCGCGGATTACATCGAAGGGGACGCCACCCTGTGGGAGCGCGAACCGATGGAGAAGCTCGCTTCCGCCGGCCAACTCGCCGCCTACCGATATGACGGCTTCTGGCAATGCATGGACACCCTGCGGGACGTCAGGCTTCTGGAAAGCCTATGGCAGGACGGCAAGGCTCCGTGGAAAACATGGTAAGCGCGACCAGGCCATTGACCAAGCCTTTGCGTGAAGGTAACCTATAGACATGAGTGATCGAGCGACGGAAGTGTTAAATGATATACGAGGGGTGCTTGCGGCCTCCGGCGACCTGTTGCGTGGTCACAGAGTCGTGCTATTTGGTTCCCGTGCGGCGGGGTGTGAGAGGGAGCGTTCAGATTTTGACATCGGTGTGGATGGTGAAGCTCCGCTCCCGCTGACTGCTTTTTATGCCGTTGCCGACAAATTCGAATCCTTGCGGACCTTGTATCGGATTGATTGGGTTGATCTTTGTCGAACCTCGGATGGTTTTCGGGCTGAAGCGCTAAAATGCAACAGGATCCTATATCATGACACCCAAACTGCTTCTTGATGATTATGAGCAGGCCCTGGCCCGGCTTCATGAAGTGCTGGCAACTCCGGCGGCTGATGACCTTGATCGTGCCGGGTGCATACAATATTTCGAGTTCTGTTTCGAGCTTGCCTGGAAAACAATCAAGGTGGTAGGCGAATCGCAGGGGTTATCCGGGTTGGTTTCGCCGCGTGCCTGTTTGAGTCAGGCCTTTACCATGGGGTGGGTTCAAAGCGAGGAATTATGGCTGGAAATGCTGGATGCCAGAAACCGAATGTCGCACACCTATAAATATCAGGATGCATTAGTCGTTTACAAGCGCTTGGCGGCCTTCCTTCCGGAAATGGAAAAACTACTCGTAGCGTTACGTTCCATGCCGGGGGCCACATCATGAGTTTTGAGAGATTCTATGGCGGAAAAAAAGTACTTATAACCGGCCATACGGGGTTCAAGGGCTCCTGGCTGACGGAATGGCTGTTGATGATGGGGGCGAAGGTGACGGGGTTTGCCCTGCCGCCAGCCACCGAGCCTGCGCTATTTGACCAATTAGGATTGGCCAAGCGTTGCGATCACCGGATTGGTGATATTCGGGATTGCGCCTTGGTGCGCAAGGTCATTCACGAAATACGGCCTGATGTGATTTTCCACCTGGCGGCGCAACCCCTGGTCAGGCTTTCCTATGCGCAGCCGGTTGAGACCTATGAGACCAATGTGATGGGGACGGCTCATGTGCTGGATGCGTTGCGGGATGCGGACTGGGTCTGTGCGGCGGTGATGATCACAACCGACAAGGTCTATGAGAACCGGGAGTTGGTTCACGCCTATCGGGAAGACGAGCCTCTGGGCGGTTTTGATCCCTACAGTTCCAGTAAAGCCTGCGCGGAACTGGTCATTCAGTCCTACAGGAATTCCTATTTCAATCCGGCCAAAATCAAGAGTCAGGACACCTCACATCTCACATCTCACATCTCACGTCTCACTCCCCACCCCTCACCTCCCCTTGTGGGGGTTGCCTCGGCAAGGGCTGGGAATGTCATCGGAGGAGGCGACTGGGCTCTGGACCGGATTGTTCCGGACTGCATCCGGGCGTTGGCGAAAGGCGAAGTCATTGTGGTGCGCAATTCACACGCCACGCGTCCCTGGCAGCATGTGTTGGAGCCGCTGAGCGGCTATTTGCTTTTAGGTGAGAAGCTTTACAGCTCCCTCACGTCAGACGTTTCACGACTCACATCTTACGCCTCCGCCTTCAACTTCGGTCCGGCGTTGTCCTCCAACAGGCCGGTAGGCGAACTGGTCAAGGAGATATTAAAGCATTGGCCGGGGCGGTGGGAGGATCGGCCGGTCCCCAATGCCCTGCATGAGGCCTCGTTGCTGAATCTTTCCACCGATAAGGCGCATCATGAACTGGGTTGGGTGGCGCGGTGGGATTTCGGGAAAACCGTGGAGGCGACGGTTGGGCTATACAGGCAAACTGTCACGGGGAGTGGCGATCCCGTCAGGGGAATCGTCCAGACGCAGATCAAGGAATTTCTTCAGGGATCCGAATGGTAAGCCAGTGAGCAGGCATTGATATGAAGCCAGACAAGACAACAGCGAGGAAGTGTCCAATTTGCGGCGGGTTTCAGGCCGAAATCCTGCGCAAACAAAGCTTTGTTCTGCCCGAAGGTCATCCGCTTGTTGCGGGATACAACGTGGTATGCTGTTGCGACTGTGGTTGTGTGTATGCCGACACCGATGTTTCGCAGGCCGACTATGATGCGTTTTACTCGGCTTTCTCGAAGTATGAGGATCGGAGCACCACGACCGGGGGTGGGGATACACCCTGGGATGCCGAGCGATTGCGCCAGACGGCGCGGGACATCGCGCTGTTTCTTCCCGACAAGGCCGCCAGGATATTGGACATCGGGTGCGCCAATGGCGGCCTGCTTCAGGCCTTGCGGGAAATGGGATATCCGAATGTTCATGGTCTTGACCCGTCGCACGCCTGTGTCCAGAATGTTTCAGGGAAAGGCCTTCCTGCTTCGATAGGAACGTTATCCTCGCTCCCGAAAGACATCGGGGATTTTGAATGTGTGATCCTGTCCCATGTTCTGGAACATGTCCGGGAATTGCCGGATGCGTTAAAGGACCTGGAAGGCGTTGTCGGGCGGGATGGGATTGTTTATGCCGAGGTGCCGGACGCATCACGATATGCTGAATTTCTGACGGCGCCGTTCCAGGATTTCAACACGGAGCATATCAACCATTTTTCAGGGGTGGGACTGAGGAACGTGTTGGCGGTTTCCGGGTGGGAGAGTCAGGCTATCCGGACAAAAGACATTCTTTCAGCGCCCAAGATGCCCTATCCGGCGGTATTCGCTGTGGCGAAGCGGGCGGCCGCGGTTTACTGGGTGCGTGATACGGAGTTGCGCGGGCGCATTGTGGAGTATATCCAGCGTTCGCAGGCAATGCTTGACGGGATCGACCGCATACTTCGCCGGGAGTTGCCTGAAAATGGAGAACTCATTGTGTGGGGAACGGGTCAATTAACCATGAAGTTACTTGTGGAGACATCCTTGCGAGACGCAAGGATCACGGCGTTTGTTGATGGTAATCCCATCAATCAGGGGCGTGCCCTGCGGGGGATTCCGGTACTTTCGCCCGGCCAATTGCGAGGACGTACAGAGCCAATCCTTATCTCGACGATTATTCACCAGCAGGAAGTCCTGAAAGCCATTCGAGAGGTGCATCATCTAGGCAACCCTGTCATTTTGATTGGGTCCGGGAGCGCTTCACAGGGAAACCCGGGAAATTGATATCATGAACCCGTTGGCAAAGGATCTTGACCACGTTCTGGACCACACCAAGGACCTCTGGGAGGAACTCCGTGGCAAACGCTTGTTTATTACCGGGGGTACGGGTTTTTTCGGCTGTTGGTTGTTGGAAAGTTTTGCGTGGGCAAACGACAGGCTTGGGTTAAATGCTGAAGCTGTTGTGCTAACCCGGAACCCAGGGGCTTTTTCAATAAAAGCGCCGCATCTGGCGGGACATCCCGCTGTTCGGTGCCATTTTGGAAATATCCGCGACTTTCAGTTCCCGGAAGGTGAGTTCAGTCATGTGCTCCATGTCGCGACTGATGCCAGTGCCAAGTTAAACACCGAGAACCCCCTTCTCATGTTTGACACCATTGTTGAAGGAACCAGGCGGGCATTGGAGTTTGCGGTACATTCCGGCGCAAAGAAATTCCTCCTGACCAGTTCCGGGGCGATATATGGCGCCTTGCCCACAGGGATGACTCATGTCTCGGAAAGTTATGGCGGCGGGGCTGACCCTCTTGATCCCAAATGGGCATATGGCGAGGGAAAGCGGGCCGCTGAAATGCTCTGTGCCTTGTATTCCAAAACGCACGGCCTTAATGCGAAGATTGCGCGCTGTTTTGCGTTTGTCGGGCCGTATCTTCCTTTGGATATTCATTTTGCCGTGGGAAATTTTTTACGCGACGCCGTCAAGCGCGATACGATCATTATTAAGGGAGATGGTTCACCCTATAGGTCCTATCTCTATGCAGCCGATTTGACAATTTGGCTTTGGACTATACTTTTGCGTGGTTCAGAGTGTCGTCCCTACAATGTTGGTAGTCCGGATGGGCGACCCCTCGCTGAGATTGCCGAGTGTGTGGGACAGGTGGCTGGAGGGGTTCCTGTGCGCGTACTCAAGCCCAAGTCGCCTGGCCAAGTGGCGGAACGATATGTGCCGGATGTTTCAAGGGCGCAACATGAATTAGGATTAGAGGTCTGGGTGAAATTGGCGGATGCGCTGGATAAGACATTTAAGTACTATCAAGCCAAAGAAACCAACACATGATGATTTAACGAATGTCTATGCGAGTCAGCAATCTTATTTGTGATCTGGACGGCACGCTGGTGGACTCCCTGCCCGGGATTGAATTTTCCGCGCGTGAGGCTGTGCGACATTGTCTGGCTGACCGGGAATTGCCGTCATTACGGCAGATGATTGGCCCGCCTATTAGCCAGATTTTTGCCACCATTTGGTCTGATTTATCACATGAAGCGCTGAATTGCATGGTAAGTGCATTTCGCCAGAACTACGACTCTTTGGGCTGTTTAAAAACGGTTGCCTATCCGACGGTTGAAGACACATTGCGCATATTATCAAGCATGGGCGTGAACTTATTTGTCCTGACAAACAAGCCGCAACATTCGACGAATATCATTCTTCGTCATATTGGAATCTTGGACCTGTTTCTTGACGTGTCTACGCCGGATCAGAATGGTGCAGCCTGGGCGAACAAAACGGATGGCGTGAAGCGCCTGATTGACAAGCGCAAATTAAGAGTTGGAGAAACTCTGCTGGTCGGGGATTCATGTGATGACATGAAGGCGGCAAAGGAATGCGGGCTTGGTTTTGTGCCGGCCGCTTATGGATATGGTTATGCGAAAATGAAAGACATGATCCCTGATAAGCCGGACGCTGGCGTGATCGGTCTTTTTAAGGAAATCCTGAGTAACAAGTTCGTTGAAGCTTCAAAGAACGGTCGTCTGATTTGAAGAAGAAGCGTGTAGCCGTATGTATCGGAACGATGACAAATGATTAATCAAGTTGAGAGTGAGCATATGCGGGTCGCTGATTATGTCATGCAAGTCCTGGCGGACCGCGGGGTCAGGCATATTTTCCTGGTTACAGGTGGCGGGGCGATGCATCTCAATGATGCCTTGTGGGGCCAGAAGAGGATCCGGGGTGTTTTTTGCCACCACGAGCAGGCCTGTGCGATGGCGGCCGAGGGATATGCGCGCGTGACGGGTGGAATCGGGGTCCTTAACGTCACCACCGGCCCTGGTGGAATCAATGCGCTGAACGGTGTCTTTGGGGCATGGACAGACTCAATCCCTATGCTCGTGATTTCCGGACAAGTAAAGCGGGAGACCTGCATGGGCAGTTACCCCGGATTAAAGATGCGCCAACTTGGGGATCAGGAGGCCGACATCATCAGCATGGTTAGTCCGATCACGAAGTACGCGGTCCTGGTCAAGGAGCCTGAGTCGATCCGCTATCATCTTGAACGCGCTCTGTATTTGGCGGAACACGGACGCCCCGGGCCGGTCTGGCTTGATATTCCCCTTGATGTTCAGTCGGCCCTGATACGGCCGGATCACCTGCGCGCCTATCAGGCAGAGGAAGATGAGCGTAGCGTGGATCTGGACGCGGTCCGAAGCCAATGCCGCATAATTCTGGATCGAATATGTAAAGCGGAGCGTCCGGTAATATTGGCTGGCACTGGAATCCGGCTGGCGCATGCGGGTGAGGCATTTGAGCGGGTAATTCGCAAGTTGGGTATTCCCGTGACGACCGCATGGACTCATGACACCATTGCCAGTGAAGATCCCTTGTTCTGTGGACGTCCCGGAACGATTGGTGACCGCGCTGGCAATTTCACCGTGCAGAATGCCGATATGCTGCTAGTGCTTGGCTCCCGTTTGAATATTAGGCAGGTGAGTTATGGCTGGAAGTCTTTTGCGAAGAATGCGTTCAAGATTCAGGTGGATGTTGATCCGGCAGAGTTAGACAAACCTACGGTAAAGCCGGATATGCCTGTATGTTGTGACCTTCTCGTTTTCCTTGATGTGCTTAATGCTGAAATTGATGCCCGAGGCAAGAGTCTGGCCGGACATAACGCTTGGCTAGCCTGGTGCAAGGAGCGGGTGACGCGGTATCCTGTCGTACTCGAGCGACACAGGGTTTTTAATGGATATATCAATCCATATCATTTCATTGAGAAACTGTTCGAGTGTTTGGGCGAGAATGATGTCGTTGTCTGCGCGAATGCCACGGCAACCATCATCCCCTTTCAGGCGGCTAAGATTAAGCGGGGGCAGCGGCTTTTCTCCAACTCGGGCTCTGCGTCCATGGGATATGACTTGCCGGCGTCAGTTGGCGCGGCTGTTGCGAGCAATGGGCGACGCGTGATTTGTTTGGCGGGGGATGGCAGCCTTCAGATGAATATTCAGGAGTTGCAGACGATTGTGCATAACAGCCTGCCGATTATCATAATCGTCCTGAATAACGATGGGTACGTTTCGATACGACAAACCCAGGCAAACTTTTTCGGTCACATGATTGGTGAGAGTCCTAAAACGGGTGTATCCTTTCCCGATATAGTCAAGGTCGCGAAGGCGTATGGCCTCCCTGCCGTCCGGCTTGATAGTCCGGACTTTCCCGGGGCACTTGGGGAAGTTCTGTCCGGGAAAGGACCTTGTGTTGTGGAAGTGATGCTCGACCCTGGCCAGTCGTTCGAGCCTAAAACAAGCTCACGGAAGCTGCCGGACGGGAGGATGGTTTCCGCTCCACTGGAAGACATGTATCCCTTCCTCGATCGTGAAGAATTGAAGAGCAATTTGTTGTTTCAGGTGGCGGAGGAATGACGAATATGGTTAATAACGACATTCATAATGCACCGACATTCATCCTGTATGGCGCCGGAAATACCGGGAGGGATGTGATGGCCTTGTTGCGTCGCAAAGGGAAGGACGTCGCCTTTTTCCTGGATGCTAAGGCGCAACCAGGCATGCAGGTCGAAGGGTGTCCTGTCTATGCTCCGGCGAGTATTCCGCCCGGGAAGCGGCAGCCCGAACTTCCTGTAATTGTGTGTATCTTTAACCGAGACGTCGATGTTCTGGTGATCGTGGAAATGCTCCGGGCGCAAGGATGGCGGTCCGTTATCACGTTCATTGAATTTCATGCCCGGCACGCAGACTCGCTTGGCGATCGTTTCTGGCTTTCGAGTCCTGATGTCTATGAAAGGGATTCGGACCGTATTGCCGCTGTTGGGCAATTATGGGCCGACGAGAAGAGTCGGATCATATACAGGGACATGTTGTCATCTCGTCGCTCGGGACGCTTGGACGGAATGCCTTGCCCTGGTTCGGGCGAGGTTCAGTACTTCCCTTCAGATGTGGAGGGATGGTTGGAGGACCTTCCTCTTCGATTTGTCGACTGCGGGGCATATGACGGAGATACATTGCGCGCTGTGGCCGCGCTCGGTATTCATGTGGAGGGGTATGCGGCTTTCGAGCCGGATATGGATAACTTCAGGAGGCTTTGTGAGGCGGGTAAAAACTTGCTTGAGCCGGGAACAAGGATGCATTTGTGGCCATGTGGAGTTTCGAGTCATGCAGAGCTTGTCACGTTCGCATGCGGCCTGGGTGAATCAAGTCATGTGGCGACGGGTGGCGTTGGCGCGTCAATTCCATGCGTGGGGCTGGATGAAGTGCTGCGTGGATTCAGGCCCAACATGATAAAGATGGATATCGAAGGCGCTGAACCGCAGGCCTTGACGGGGGCAAAGGAACTGCTTGTCGAGAATCGTCCACGCCTGGCGATCAGCATTTATCACTGCCCTGATCACTTGTGGACAATCCCTCTTGCTGTCGCCGGATTAAAATGCGATTACAATTTTTATTTGCGGGTTCATGGGTATAATTTGTTCGATGTTGTTCTTTACGCTGTGCCGAGATAATTCATAAGTAATAAGCGAGGTGTATCATGGTCAATCGGGATATATTTGAAGATTTGTTTGTGCTGGAGCTTGCGAACAACCACTGGGGCGATTTGCATCGGGGGCTGAAGATTGTTGGCGAGTTTTCGTCGGTTGTCCGCTATAGCAACGTCAGAGCCGCGATCAAGCTGCAATTCCGCGATGTGGACTCATTTATCCATAAGGACTTCCGTAGCCGGGAGGATATCCGCTACATTAAAAAAACAATCGACACGCAGATGTCCAAGGAAGACTTTGGGCAATTAGTGGAGGCTGTCCGGCGTGGGAATTGTATTCGAATGGCCACGCCATTTGATGAAACATCGGTAGATACATGCATTGAGCTTGGGATTGAAATAATCAAGATCGCGAGTTCGGATACAACGGACTGGGTATTACTGGAAAGAATCGCGAAGGCTAAGCTCCCCGTCATGGTTTCAACAGGCGGAACATCGCTCAAGGATCTTGACGACATGGTGTCATTCTTTGAGAAACGAGACATTCCTCTGGCCATCAACCATTGTGTTTCTCTTTATCCCGCGGAGGACTCGGATCTGCAACTTAATCAAATTGATTTCCTGCGCCGGCGCTATCCCTATCACATCATTGGCCTGTCGACTCACGAGTATCACGACTGGCGTTCCTCTATCATGATTGCCTACGCGAAAGGGGCGCGCGCTTTTGAGCGGCATATTGACATCAAGTCTGATGATAAGACATTTTCGCCTTATTGTTCGACGCCTGAAAATATCGCCGAATGGTTCCAGGCCTATAAGAAGGCCAAGGAGATGTGCGGTGCTCCTGGAGTAGACAAGGTCCCTTCCTCTGAGAAGGAGAAGCAATATCTCGACACATTGGTGCGCGGAGTATACGCCAGAGAC
>JBAXRC010000042.1:0-9508 GCA_037131415.1 bacterium
GCTCAGGAGCGCGAAAAAATCCTGGCGGAAAAGAAAGCCGCAACGCAAGCCGCCATCAAGGAGTTTGAAACCTTCACCCAGCAAAGCAAGACCAGCACGGCCCGCCCCGCCGCCGTAGTCCCCCCGGGTGACGTCACCGCCGCCGCGAGATCGGCCGGCTCCATCTGTTTGTCCATCAGCAGGCGCGCCGTGCCCGCCATCGTCTGCTCCGCCAGGAACAGCGCCTGCCCGCGGGGCAATCCCGCGGCCACCGCGCCATCCACCAGCCGGTCGAGCAACCAGGCAAAAAAGGCGGGTCCCGATCCGCTGAGTGCCGTGACGGCATCAAACTGCTCCTCGGCCAGTTCCAAGGCCTTCCCGCAGCAGCCCAGCAGGGAGCGGACTTCCCCTGCGTCCACCGGGGTGGTTCGTCCGCCGCAGGTGAAAACATTCATGCCCTCGCCCGCCAGGCAGGCGATATTCGGCATCACCCGGATTACGCGGCCGCGCGGCAGAAGGGCTTCCAGACAGGCAATGGTCTTGCCTGCCGCAATGGAGATGAGTAAGTGTTCGCCGGTGATGTCCGGAGCGAGCCGACGTAGCACGTCGTCGATCTGCTGGGGTTTGACAGCGAGAACACACGTCCGCGCCTGCCGTACCACCTCGGCATTATCCGGAGTGGTACGAATCCCCAGCTGGCGGCTGAGTTCCGCCAGCCGGCCCCCGCTGATATCGCTTGCCACGATATCGCCGGGACGGAAAACCTGTTTCGCGATCATCCCCGCCATCATGGCCTCGGCCATTTTTCCGGCGACAATAAATCCTATGCTCATCGCACCCTCATCATGTCTTTTCTTTTCGGGCTTCTGCTCAAATCATTTCCGGGAGCCACGGTGCCCGCACCCACCGGCTTATCTGTGATCAGTTCGATCATCTTGAAATAGGGGGTCAATATCCGCTCGCGGCCCGGCATGTTGCAGAAATACGACACCACCAGCAGAGTTGCGTAGATCACCAGCGCAATCAGGATTATCGAGAAGATCCCGCTCTGGTGATGATGCGCTGTTTTCGGCGCATGCCCGGGCCGGTCGTACCCGCTCCAGTCGTCCGGCAGGGCACTGTTGATCCGGCCCGCTTCATATGCCCCAAGGATTTCCATGACCCCGCCCAGGCTGGCTTCCTTCGCAATATGCCCGCCGGTCCGGTGCACGGTCTCCAGAACCTCCGAGGCCGCATTGGCAGGACAGGCGGTATGGCAGGGTGGCTGCATCGTCATCATGCTGATGTCATTGTGTCCGTCCCCCACCACCAGGATCCGGGGATTGGGGACCCCGAGGTGCCGGGCCAGTTCGGTAACAGCCAGGCCCTTGGTAAAGGGAATCACCCGCACATCCACCTCGCCGGGAGCCTGGAAGACCTGGAGATACCGGTACGGGCGCGCCTCTTTGCGCACGATCTCCGCCCCGAACTCAGTCGCCCCCTCGTCCTCGAACCGGAAACACAACCGCGCCCGGGTCGAGTAGGCCACGCGCGCAAAGGGATTGCAGGACAGGACCGCCTTGCGCAATTTCGGCAACGCACGCCGGACCATCATTTCGTCCTTCCATTGCAGCCACAGGATCCGGAAGTTCCAGATCCAATGCGGCAAGAATCCCCATTTCCGGCATTCATAGATGTAGGCGTGCCGGGAGATCACATAGTCCGGGACAATACCGAACACCTTCATGGGATGGAATATCCGCTTGTAGCCGCCCAAGCTGCGCCCGGTGCACACGACCCACTTGGCGCCATAGGTGCCGCGGAGCTTGTTGATGGAGGCCCGGAAGGCCCGGTACTGGTCGAATTCCGGACGCCGCCCCATGACCGTTCCGTCCGCGTCGGTCACGAACATCTGAATCTGCTCAAGAATATTGCCGGAGGAATTCATGACGTTTTAAACGAAACGGGCCAGCCTGCATCAGCCGGCCGGCCCGAGATCAAACCCCCGCGTTCAGGGCGGGCTATTTTTTCGCGGCGGCCGACTCCTTGATAAGCGCCAGTCCAATCACCTCGCGCTGGATCTGGTTGGTTCCCTCATAAATCTGGGTGATCTTGGCGTCACGCATCATTTTCTCGACCGGATACTCCTTCATATACCCGTAGCCGCCGAGGATCTGGACCGCATCCGTCGTCACCTTCATCGCGGTGTCGGAGGCGTACAGCTTGCACATGGCTGAAATCTTGCTGATGTCCTTGGCTCCGCTGTCAATGTGGCGGGCGGCGGCATAGACCAGCGCACGGGCGGACTCGACCTGGGTCGCCATGTCGGCCAGCATGAACTGGACGCCCTGAAAGGAGCAGATCGCCTTGCCGAACTGGCGGCGCTGGCGGCTGTAGTCCACGGCTTCATCCAGCGCGCCGGCCGCAATGCCAAGCGCCTGGGCTGCCACACCGGGACGCGAGCTGTCCAGTGTCTTCATAGCCACGATAAAGCCCATGCCTTCCCGGGCCAGCAGATTGGCCTTGGGAATGCGGCAGTCCTGGAACACCAGCTCGCGTGTCGCCGAGGCGCGGATCCCCATCTTGTTCTCCTTCTTGCCGAAGGTGAAGCCCGGGGTGCCTTTTTCCACGATAAACGCCGAGGCGCCGCGCGGGCCCTTGGTTTTGTTGGTCATGGCCACGACCGTGTAAATGTCCGCCTCGCCGCCGTTGGTGATCCATTGCTTGGTGCCGTTCAGGATATACTCGTCGCCATCCAGCACGGCCGTCGTCTTGATGCCACTGGCATCTGAGCCGGCGTTGGCCTCGGTTAATCCGAACGCCGCCAGGGACTTGCCTGAAGCGATGCGGGGCAGGAACTTCTTCTTCTGCTCGTCCGACCCGAACAGGATGATCGGGAAGGTGCCCAGCGCCGTGGCGGCCAGCGCCAGGGCAATGCCGCTACACACCTTCGAAAGCTCCTCCACGCAGATGGCCAGATCCATGATCCCGCCGCCCAATCCGCCGTATTCCTCGCCGATATACACGCCGCAGAGGTCGGCATCGGCGAACACCTTCACGATTTCATGCGGAAATTCATTCACCTCGTCGTAATGCTCGCGGATCGGCTTGATCTTTTCCTGGGCAATCTTGCGTGCGAGATCGCGAATCATCACCTGCGTTTCAGTAAAACCGTATTCCATGTTATTCACTCCCAAGACATTATGAAACAAAACACCGGTCCCATTCCGGAAAAACTTTGCAAACTATAGAGGAACCAAGGGGGGCTGGGCAAGAAAATCCTAATATATTAAGCCCGAATGAATACGCTCCCTTCTCTTGCCTCAATCTAAACTCTAAAATCTTCAATCCCCCCCCTACCCTTGACCAGTCACCCACGCTCATGTATCTTCTCCCCCCGTGTCTATATAGTGAGGTGTTCAGGCTGGGCGAGTGGTGAAATTGGCAGACACGCAAGACTTAGGATCTTGTGCCGCAAGGCTTGGGGGTTCAAGTCCCCCCTCGCCCATATCGTCCGGACAATGACAGGCCGTTGGAACTTTTCCTTGCCGGACATTCCTGTTTTTCGATAATAGCGGGCTTTTTGAGTGAAACGAGCACCATGAACGATACATCAGATAACGAACTTGAGGACGCCCCGGCGAGGGATGCCGCCCCGACGGAACCCACTGCGGAACCTTTGGAGGTATCTGCCGAGGAGATCGTCATCGACCCGCGCGACCTGGAAATCGCCAGTCTGAAAGACCGGCTCCTCCGGCTCCAGGCCGATTTCGACAATTTCCGAAAGCGGACCCTTCGCGACCGCGATGATATGGCCCGCCGCGCTGCCGAGAAAATTCTCAAGGAGCTTTTGCCAGCGATTCACCACTTTGAACTGGGCATCCAGGCGGCCCGGAACAACCATATCAAGCATTCGGTCATCGAGGGATTCGAGGGGATCGTCAAGCAGTTTCAGGCTATTCTTGAAAGAGCGGGCGTTACCACCATCGCGACCAAGGGTCAGCCATTCGACCCCCACAGTAATGAATGCGTGACCCAGATCCCCTCGGAGGAACATCCCGAAAATATCGTGATTGAGGAGACTCGCCGGGGATACCGTCTCGGGAATTACATCCTGCGCGCCGCCCAAGTGATTGTCTCAAGCGGCCCGGCTGCAGTCCCGCCTACCAACACGCCCTAAGATAAGGAGTCAGGAGTCAGAATTCCTTTGCCTTTTCCCCTGAACCCTGACACCTCTCTCCCCCCCAATATACAGACCCCAGCCGTTTAAGCCAGGGTCGGGCAGAAACATTTGAGGAGATATTATCTCCGTTCCGCCAGTGTTATATTACAAAAAACATCATCTCTGGGCGACAAAAAACGGAGGACTTGACAGGGCTTTCGCAAGCTTCCGAGGAGGCGACTCAGGCTTTTTCCCGCGCAGTCCCCGTGGACGCATTTTCCCATCTTGCCTGCGGATCCTTAAAAGGAACATCCCCGGCCTGAACCCGCCCTGAAACCTCGCCTGCCCCGCCGGCGTCTGAGCCTTCAGGGGGGCACACCCTTTCTCCCGCCACACAGCGGGGATAGGCCACGCCTTTTTCCCTAGGATGGATGCCCTGAAGCTCAACCCAGTGATTCCACCCACCCCCGAAGCCATTCTCATATTCGGCGATGCTATTGGTGTCGGAGAAATATTCAGAAATCCGCTTCTCCCGTCCGGAATGCACCGGGGTCGAACCTTCGTTGTGCTCGCAATCCCGCACCACTCTGACCCTGTCACCCGACTTGGGATTCATGATCCGGAACTCATGGTGGTCACAATCCCCCCACCCCATTGCGTCCTGAATGGCACAATGCAGGCTCCAGAAATCATAGGCATCCGGCACTTCAATCAGCCGCCAGACCGGCGGGTTGATTTTCTGGAGAGTAACCTTGAATCGGTAAACCTGCTTAAAGCGGACAAGGGTGTAGGCGAAGGGCTTGGACGTCTTGGCTACCTTGGCACTCACGGGACATTTCATAGGGGGATTCTTAAACCTCGCCGCGATTTTTCCAAGATATTTTTTGTTTTTCTCCAAGCGCAAGCTCGCCCCTTGAACCAGGCTCAGGCGATGATACCATAAACCGCGCTGATCCATGGATTTGAGGTGACAGGACAGGTGCCGTATCCATAACTATACCCATAAACATCCATAAATCCGATGTTGACGATGAAAGGCATTTGGATATATATGGATAACAATATGTGCGATCAGGGTTGGCTGGTAGACGGTGGGCATGAAACCCTTGATAATAGGCGTCGAAGTGCTTGATTCTATGTAGTGTTACAGGGTGAAATTGAAAAAGTGGTGGCGAGGGTCGGAATCGAACCGACGACACGCGGATTTTCAGTCCGCTGCTCTACCAACTGAGCTACCACGCCATTTTGTTTGCAAGAGGTTGTTTTTCAACGATTAGCAGACCCGTCAAAATGCCTCTTCTCTTTCCAAAAACCGTCGCGTGACGGACCGAATTCAAATCGCCTTTGAAAAGAGTCCGCATACAATACCTTACGCCTCTTCAGAATCAACTTTTTTTTCAGGCGAACCGGTCTTGAGACTCATAGCGGCCCCTTGTGCAACAGTGGTACAACAGTGGAGTTGAAAAATCTCTTCTTCACGCCTACGGCACGATGACTTGTATGAATTGGCCGCCATATTCAACAAAATTTCCGAGTTCCGCCATTTCTGCCGCTGTTCTCTGGGGTCCCATAACCCCGATACCGCAGGTCATGCCCCAGTTGTAGTCGTAGTCCCAGTAGCCCCCAATCGGCGTGGGCTTCGACCAGTCTATGCCCTTGAGATACGGAACCAGCTCCGGAGGCATGATTTTTTCATTCACATCGGCCGGATACTTCTTGTTCTCGACAATATATTGATTGATCGCGGCATCGATGATCCGCAGGTCGTTCATGAACGCGGAATTCTGCGATTTGATCCTGGCTTTCTGGAAACTGGGCAACGCCAAGGCGGCAAGAAGCCCGATAATGGCGACCACGATCATGATTTCCATGAGCGTAAAACCCGCGGAATGAGGGCCTTGAATCGAGCGCATCTCCTTCATCTTCGTCCCTTTCCTGGTGACTATCCCGTCCACCATGGCATCGTCACAACATCCCACTCTACCACTCCCCGATTAAATCACATTCCATCTCCTGCAGAAAGAGTTATTGGGTAATGGGTCAGTTATGGGTCAGTTATAGGGGGTGCCCCGCCACCTTGCGTGGCGGGAACCGAACATTTTCGCGACCCGTGGCACAAGGCCACGGGGACGCCCCCCCCTGTAACTGACCCCTTACGTTATTGGTTATTCGGTTATTGACGGTTATTGAACGGGAGTCGAAGACCTTTTTCCTGATCATCCGGAATCCCGCTCCGCAATGTTACACCTCTTGAAATTTCGTCATCAGGTGAAGTCCTATACCAGAATCAGGGTTTCACCTGATGTTATTGATTCAGAGAATATGTTCTGATGAGGCAGATCAGCGGGGGCCTTGGTAAAGATCATACCCCCCTATGATGTTTGCATAACTGTTCCTCCGCTAAAGGCACTTATTCGCAAACACTAAGCCCCGTTGATCTTTTCGCTCCAGCAGCTTTCCCCATCAATCGACCCTCTATGCTATGCAAGGAGTCTGGAAAGACGGGAAGGAGTGAGGCTTTCTGGCTTTATTTTTTTTCCTGCTTCCTCACACTGACAGCCAGCTTGGTTGCGCCGACGCGCTTGGCGGCGTCCATCACGGTGACGACATGCTGAAAGGGAACGTCCTTGTCGGCCTCGACGACCACCGGCTGATGTTCCGGATCCGTCAGGAGCTGGCGGAGCCGCGCCTCCAGCAGATCCGGCGCCACAGGCATGCCGCCCAGGTAGGCCCCCCCTGCCCGGTCCACCTGGACCGTCAGCGTCTGCTTGCGGGGTTGCTCGGGCTCAATCTTCTTGAGACCGGGCAGGTTGATCTTGAGTTGGGACTGCACCAGCAGCGGCGTCATGATCATGAAAATCAGCAACAGCACCAGCGCCACATCGATAAACGGGATCATGTTGATCTCCGCCATGATGCGATGCTTGCCGAGGACCTTGGCGGGAGCCTTCATGCGGCTGTCGCCTCATTCCGGCACAGCACCTCGATCAGGTCGTAGACCGACAGCTCGACATCGGTCATCAACACCTCGGACATGTGGATGCAGTAGTTGTAGCCGATCAGGGCGGGAATGGCGACGACCAGTCCGCACGCCGTGGTGATCAGCGCCTCGGCGATGCCGGCCGAGACCACCTCGGGGCCGCCCCCGCTGTTGGCCGCGATGCTGGCGAAAGCCTTGATAATCCCGATGACCGTTCCAAACAGCCCGATGAACGGCGCCGTTCCCGCCACGGTTCCAAGCACCGGTACCATCGACTCCAGCTTGCGCACCTGGGCTTGCATGGCATGCTCCATCGCCCGCTCCTTCGCCTCGCGTGGCCCGGTCTGCTGGAGGATTTCGGCGGATACCAGCGCCACTGGAAACTCATACTTTCGGCAGAACTCCACCGCCTGCGGTTTGCCCTGCTCCGCCAGGATGCGGAGCAAGCGCGCCATGAATGACCGGGCATTCACCTGGTTTCGCCGGATCAGCCGCACCCGGTCCACGATGATGGTGATGGAAAAAATGGACATCAGCAGCAGGACCGACAGCACCGGCCACCCCTGGATGATCATATCGAGAATACTGACATTATTCATAAAGTCTTTCCCTTGAAAATGTGGGTCTATTGATTACGCCTTGGCGCAGTAAAGTCAAGCGCGGGATGGGGAAGCGAACAAGGGAGGGTTATCGGTTATTGACGGAGAGGATCTTTCCCGACAACCATTAACTGGCACCCAATAACCGCACCCCGGGCGCTTCCCAGATTTGGGATTTGACACAGAGGGGGTGGATGCCTATTTTATGCGGCTATTCTGAAAAAAGTCGAGGAACGAAGGGATTGGTTTTATGGCCGCAGATTACTCAGCGTCTGATTTTCGAAAGGGGCTCCGCGTGGAAGCCGACGGGATTCCTTATGTGATTTCCGAATTCAATTTCGTCAAGCCCGGCAAGGGCGCAGCCATCTATACCTGCCGCCTCAAAAGCCTGATCGATGGAAACACCTATGTTCGGAATTTCCGCTCCAACGACACCCTGAAGCGCCCCGACCTCGAGGAACGCACCATGCGCTACTCACACAAGGAAGGCGACGACGACTTCATCTTCATGGACGAGAACTTCGAGCAGTTCACCCTCTCGGGCAAGGTGCTGGGCGACAACCAGTATTTCCTGTTCGAGGACTGCGAAGTCCACGTCCTGTACCACAACAACCGCCCGGTTGACGTGACCCTGCCGACCTTCATCGAGAAGGAAGTTCTGGAAACCGAGCCCGGCGCACGCGGCAACACCGCAACCAACACGCTCAAGCCCGCCAAGATCAACGGCAACTTCGAGATCCAGGTGCCCCTCTTCATCAATCAGGGCGACACCATCAAGATCGACACCCGCACCGGCGAATACGCTGACCGCGTGCTGAAGAAATAATGTTGAGCCAGCGCTCCCCCTATCTCGAACACGCCCGACTGCAGGCCCTGAAGCCGGCGCTTCAGTTGCGCAGCCATGTGCTCCACGCCCTGCGCGACTGGTTCAGGCGGGAAGGCTTCATGGAGGTGGAGACCCCGATCCGCCTTCCCACCCCGGCACTGGAACTCCACATCGATGCCGAGCCCTCAGGAGCCGGCTTCCTGCGCACCTCGCCGGAACTGCACATGAAGCGGCTACTGGCGGCGGGCTGCTCGAAAATCTTCCAAATCGGTCCCTGCTTCCGCAAAGGCGAGCGCGGCGACCGGCACAACCCCGAGTACACCATGCTCGAGTGGTACCGGACGAATGCCGACTATTATTGCATCATGGCCGATACGGAATCGCTGCTCACCCACATCTCCGCCCTCTGTTCTCCGCCCTTCGCCCTCTGTCCTTCGCCCTTCGCCCTCTGTCCTTCGCCCTGGCCGCAGTTGTGCATTGAAGAACTCTTCCTCCAACATGCCGGCTGGAATCCAGTGGAGTCTTATGACGCGGAACGCTTTGAGCATGACCTTGTCCACAAGGTCGAGCCGGCGCTCCCGCGCGATACACCGGTGTTCGTCATGGACTATCCCGCGCCGGCGGCCGCCCTCTCCCGCCGCAAGCCGGGGCGCGAGCGCGTGGCGGAGCGGTTTGAGCTCTACATCAACGGGATTGAAATTGCCAACGCCTTCAGCGAACTGATTGACCCAGCAGAACAACGATGCCGGTTTGAGGCCTGGGCCCGGGAACGCCAGTCGGCAGGTGCACCGGTCTACCCTCTCGACGAGGCGTTCCTCGCCGCGCTCGAACTCGGCATGCCGCCCTCCGGCGGCATCGCCCTCGGCATCGACCGCCTGATCATGGTGCTCCTCGGCGCCACCTCGCTGGATGCCGTCATGGCCTTCCGGGAGTTTCGTTCTTGAGTTGCGAAGGGAACCCCCTTCGGACATTCATTTAACAAC
>JBAXRC010000043.1:0-9502 GCA_037131415.1 bacterium
TCTTAATCCCTTCTGGGGCAGAGGATTACGATTAAGATTATGATTACGATTAAGAGGGGAATGTCGAAAATCGTACTCTCGATTACAGTTCTAATAGATCAATAAATATGGGCCTTTGTGATCATTAAACTTTGAACAGAAGCTCCTTCGACAAGCTCAGGACAGGTCGCAAAGGTCGCGATCTTTGCGGGCTTCTTCAAAATCCCCCCTTCTTTATTGAATGTTTTTGTCTTACAGCACCCTAGCAGTCTGTTGAAAACTCTACCGAAAACTTTCTTCTCAATGTGGGAGGGGCAGTCCCCTGCCGCGACAGGCCTATTTTGTGCCCGAAATGAACCATCGCCGCACGGAGTACGACTCCCACATTGAATACACAATTGCTAGTGTCGGAGGGCGCTTACTTACGCAAATCATCCTGAATATCCATGTTCGAAATTTGGTTCCGGCTATGCCGGGTTAGGTTTAAGTAAGTGTCATTCGAGGCAAGTGTCTTGAGTTGAAAAACCGGCGAAATACACTGACGACCGCCTCTGCGGCAAAAATCAGCAATATGGGTTCAATGGTGGAGCGGAAGCGCGTCAGTCCATAAAAGGCGAGGGTGATCAGAATCGTGATGATGATGGGAAGACTCAACAGGATGATCTCCATCGAGAACATACCCCTGAACCGGATCATGAGCCAATATCCTGCCACCATGAATGGAATCAATAGACCGTATGAGAGTCCGACAATCAGGTTGAATTTACGGTTCGGCGTGCCGCAGAAAGGCGTCCAGAAGGTCTTGAGTTTGTACCAGGACAGACGGGGGATGTCGCGGATGTGGCTGGCGAGAAACGCTTTGCCGTAGGCCCATTCGAGTTGATCGCGCACGGCCTCGTTAGGCGACTCCATGACCTTGGCCTTCTCTTCGGGCATCAGGTTGGTAGTGACCCATCCTCCCCGATGAATCGGATCATTCAATACGATGGCGTTATTCGAGCCCCAGAAGGTTGATCCACCGTTGGTGGCAAAGAGAACAAGTTGTCCGTGAACGTTATAATTGCGAGCTGCCCAGGGCAGGATGGGAAGCACCAACATCAGCAGGAACAGAATTTGACCACGCAGTGCGGATTTCCATTCCCGTCGTCCCAGCCAAAAGCCTGCCAGGGCGAGCACGAGGGCCAGATAGAAGCCTTGAGGGCGTGTCAAAGCCGCCAGTCCGAACAGGAGCCCGCTCAGGCCGTAGTGCGTTAGAACTGGAAGTGATGACGCTTGTCGCTTGATTGCCTTGAGAAAGAGCCATAATGCGGTGACCAGGAGCAGCGTAAAGAGGGGTTCGCTTGAGAAATGGATCGCGTAGTAAGCGAGGTTGGGGTAGATGGCGGTGAGGCCGGCGGCCACAAGGGCGATGGCCGTTCCTGTGACTTCCCTTGCCAGCAGGTAGACGGCGATGGGGAGCAGGGCGCCGATCAGGCAGAGTAGTAGGTGGGCCGCAACGAAGTTGTTGGCGCCAAAGAGCGCGTAGATTCCCGCCAGGGCAAACGGAAGTCCGGGTGCCCGAAACGAAGTAGGGTGATGGGGGTCAATGGCGTATTCTCCAAACTGGACCAAATTGGCCGCAATGGCGTTGAACTCAACCCCGTCGGCGCCAAATCCGCGCCAGCTTGGGCCCTCGTGCAAGCCTTCAAACATGATGGTAGCGAGTAGTCTCAGGACAAAGGCCGAGGCGAATATGGCCAGCAGCCAGAATCGGGTGTTCCGGGGATGTGAGATGGCGGTATCAGGAGTTAGCGGGTGTATCATCAGGGTGTCCTCCTTGAGTCAAGTGTTGAAAGGATATTCATGGTCTCGTTCAGGGGAAACTTGCAGGAAAACGGTGGATAGTTCAATCTATAAAGAAGGGTAAGGGGTCAGTTACAGGGGGGGGGGCGTCCCCGTGGCCTTGTGCCATGGGGCGAAGAAATGTTCGGTTCCCGCCACGCAAGGTGGCGGGGCACCCCCAGACCCATTACAAAGAAGGGACGACGAAGCAAGCATGTTGAAGAGATCAACCGTTCTGCGTATTTCGAAGGGGATTCGCTCATTGGCCCGGGAGGCGCTGCGGAATCTTCCAGAGGATTCTGTAGCCAGGGAAGTCGCCGCGAGCGGTGTTTCCTGCCCGATCGGCTACATGCGGTACGCTGAATTTGATGCGGTGTTGCGGGATCTTAAACTTGAGCCCGGCATGCGAATTCTGGATGTGAGCGGCCCGCAATGGTTTACGATCTATCTGGCCGCCACACATCCCGATGTGACGTTTTACTATGGCAATATTCTCGCCAGCGAACGGGAGCCATTTGAGGTGGTGGCCCGCGCACTGGGCCTCTCCAATCTCACGTATGGCGAACAAGATGTGCGGAAACTTACCTTTTCCGACTGCACGTTTGACAAAGTGATCAGCATTTCGGTCATTGAGCATATCTATCCGGAAGACGATGGAGACGTTGCGGCATTGAGGGAAATCAGGCGTGTGCTGAAACCGAACGGCGAATGCGTTTTGACCTTGCCGTTCAAGGATAAGCGCCATGTTGTCTATATGAATGGGCCTGTCTATGAGCGAGAAGGTGGGAATAAGACCTTTTTTGCCCGGGAGTATGATGCCTCACAATTCGATGAACTAGTCCGGTGTGGTCAGATGACGGTCAGAAGCTGCTGGTATATTTCGGAGCGGCCGGGCTGGCTTGCGCTGGACTATTACGAGTGGGGACCCGGTTGCGGATCCTGGTTCATCCGGTACCACAAGCGGTTGCAGGAGAGGCTGGAGCGGTTGGTTGGGCGGCCCGCCGACGATCTGCTTGCCTGGTATTATTTGCATGTGGGCCGTTCGATCAGGCATCGCGTGGTCAATGTTGCCGTAATGTTGAAAAATGAAGAAGGCGATGGTTCATAAAGGAGAACCACCTTCGTGTGTTGCAGTGTCATGTGTCGTGTATGCTGATAGTCGTGGTGCCATGCAATGAGCACAATTATTTCACTAATAGTTAAATGGCGTTATATGCGTCAAGTGTTGATTGGGGCTGGGGCGGTGATGCTAACGGTTTTCCTTTACGGGAATAATCTGCATGCACAATGGGGGTGTATAGATGACCATGTAATTGCCCAGGTTCTCGGTAGCGATCATGTCATGCACTTCAGTGAATGGTGGCCGGAATTAATGAAAACGGAGGTTGGCCGCCCGGGGCGAGACCTCAGGTGTCGGCCTGCATACCTCGCTATATACATAGTGGAGACTGTTCTCTGGGGCGATTCTCCATGGCTTTGGTATCTCGCGCGACTGATTTACATATCGGTCTCGCTGGCGCTTGCTTGGGAACTGCTCTCGCAGTGGTTAGGCTTGTGGGGTGGCGCGTTGGTCGCTGCATGGATTGTTACTTATCGCTATTGGTTTGATATATACTGTCGTCTCGGCCCCGCTGAAATCTATGCCGTCATGGGGTTTGTGTTATTCATGTACGGATTTGTCGCAATATCGCGCCGTTCCAGCCTTAGTCGCGCCAAATCTGCTGTCGCATGGATGCTCGTGTGTGCTGGCAGCCTGATCTGCATCGGTTCGAAAGAGAACTTTTCCGTCTTGCTTCCCGGTGTGTGGGTTGCCGCATGGTTCGCCTGGAGGCGGCGTGGACTTCGTATGGGTGTTATCACTGGGGTAGGGGTCGTTACCGCACTGACGCTGTTCATCGTATGTGCTGTGGGCGTTGCCGTGTCCACTGGTGGTGGAGACATGTACGCGAAGAGTGTGGCGCCAAGCGCCCGGTTGTCTTTGCTGGGGTTGGGTTCCCATGACCTCTGGCGAGCTACCTGGTGGCACATGGAGCGATGGCAGGTCGCCGGGGGTCTTATTGCATCACTGGCGGCAGTCTGGGCCTGTATCCGCTTAAGAAAGATTCCAGTATATGTGTTGCAGGCAGGCCTTGCCGTTACCGGGCTGGCGTTGTTTTACGTATTACAATTTGTCTTCTACAACGGCGAATTGCCCGGCGATTGCCGATACGATTTCCCGGGAATGATAGTGGTACCATTGATATGGGCAACAGTTGGTTGGATGCTGGTACGTATTGCCGATGAGACAAGCGTGCAAGTTGTTCGTCTCGCCGTAAGGGTAACCATGGCCTGTGCAATTCTGCTTATTGTGGTCAGCAACCAGAAAATGCCGCAAATTCGCGCTGAGTGCTTATGGAATGTTTCGTCAACGAGACGTTTTACAACGCAAATGCAAGACTTTGCCATGCAGTTAAAGGCCGATGCTGAACGGCCCTTGACCCTTCTTATCCGGGACGCCAAGGATTATGAGAAGATTGACGCTGTTGTGCGCTTCTTGCGGTTTTATGGAGTAACAAACGACATATTTCTTGAATGTTGCGGGAAAGGTCAATCGTTCCTCCATTCAGCGCTCGAAGGATATCTTAAGAAAAACATGCAGACACGATCGCTTGAGGGGGAGTCTGGCCTGTTGATGCCTCTGCGACTCCGTTCCGGCTCTGGTTACGTGATTGAACTGTCCGCGGGACTACAGACTCGCGCGAAGTCTCTTGGGTTTGTTCAATGGTTCGATGACGACACGGGTGCGAAATAGCACCCATGCAGAGGGATGTGCATGAATATTCTCGGCAATTTCGCCATCATGGTGCATTGGCGAGATCACAAAAGCGAATTAGCTTGGAGGCCAAGCCATGATTAAACTAGCCATAGTGGTGCCATGTTTCAATGAGGATGGAGTTGTCTGTGCGACGGCAAAGGCTCTTGACGAGCTTTTGAGGAATCTCGAAAAAGACGGGGCCATTGATGGAGCTGGAAGCTCTGTTACCTTTGTGGATGATGGCTCGGAGGATGGTACGTGGAGCCAAATCGAGGAGATTGTCAGGACAAACCCGTGGTTTCATGGTGTACGCCTGTCTCGTAACGTTGGGCATCAGTTCGCATTACTTGCAGGTCTGAGTCACGTGTCAGGAGATGCTGTTGTCACTATTGATGCCGATCTGCAAGATGATCTTGGCGTTGTGAAGGAGATGGTCGCTCTATACCAATCGGGCGCACAGATTGTCTGCGGAGTGAGAGTTGGGCGTGGGACGGATAGTTGGTTCAAACAATGGAGCGCTAAAACGTTCTATAAATTATTGGCCACTCTTGGTGTTCGGGTTGTTTACAACCACGCTGATTTTCGGCTCATGGGACGGCCGGCCGTCGATGCGCTTAAGCAATACAAGGAAGTGAACCTATTTCTTCGCGGGATAATACCGACATTGGGATTCAGGACCGCAGTCGTCTACTATGACCGTAGAGCACGCGTTGCCGGAGTCTCGAAGTATCCGTTGCGAAAAATGGTGCAGTTGGCTTGGGATGGAGTGACTTCGTTCTCGACAATTCCGTTACGGTTGATCACCATAACAGGCTGTCTTGTATCTTTGTTCAGCTTTGCTGTTGGCTGTTGGGCCGTATGGGTTCGGGTATTTAACCCTGGTGCTGTACCGGGCTGGGCATCAACTGTGATCCCGATGTACTTTCTGGGTGGCGTGCAACTACTAAGTCTGGGAATAATGGGTGAATATATCTCCAAGATATATTTTGAAGCTAAAGGACGCCCGCGCTATATAATAGACCGTGTTATATAATGGAAAATCACACGTACGACTCGACATTCTTCGATTTCGTGAACATCAGTTCAGGGGGTTCCGCGCAAGCTTTTGTTGCAGGCCTTCAGCTTGGTTTTACTCCTGCAAGTGTACTTGATGTCGGGTGTGGCAGGGGTGTCTGGTTGAAAGCATGGAAGAAGCAGGGCGTTAAAGAAGTAAGGGGGCTCGATGGTCTTTACGTTGCTGTTGAGTCCCTGCTCATCAGCCCCGATGAGTTTCAAGCGACCGACCTAACCAATTCTTTTGATGTAGGAAGGCGGTATGATCTCGTTCAATGTCTAGAAGTGGGGGAACACATTCCGGAACAGCATGCGGATGTACTGGTTGCAAGTCTTGTCGCTCATGGTGATGTGATTCTTTTCTCAAGTGCAACGCCTGGACAGGGCGGTGAGCATCACGTAAATGAAAAACCGCTTTCCTTCTGGGCTGACAAATTTCGACTTTCTGGCTACGACGCATTTGATTACCCCCGTATGGCGTTGCGCGGCACAAAGGAGATTGAACCTTGGTATCGATACAATACGGTTCTTTATGCGAACCATAGGGGGCAATCGCGGCTTGCACCGGATGTGATACGAACCATGATTCCTTGCGATCAGGATTTTCCTGATTATGAGTCAACGATATGGCGATTGAGACGCATGCTTTTGCGCGCGATGCCTGCTGCAGTCGTAAACATGTTGTCTCGCATGAAGCATCATGTGGTGGTTTTTGTGTCGCGCCACAAACTGGCAATCAATCGATGACTTATAATTTGAAATTGGATGTGATGTGCAGCGATGGATCTCTGAAATTCAACTTATAACTTCGTCAATGTAACACTACTTTATAGGATCACACAATGCTGCCTGAAACTGAACAATACGAACTTGTCATCCAGCCCTCCAGCGGTCTGCTCCGCATCGACTGGCATGGGCTGATGCACTATCGCGACCTGTTGTTCATCCTGGTAAGACGTGATTTTCTGGCCCAGTACAAGCAGACGGTGTTAGGCCCCCTCTGGTTTATCATTCAACCTTTGTTCACAACCCTTGTCTTTACTGTAATATTTGGCAATGTGGCCAAAATTCCGACGGACGGCGTGCCGCCGATGTTGTTCTATCTTTTCGGGATGTGCGTGTGGAACTACTTCTCCTCCTGTTCCAATATTACGGCCAACACGTTCATTATCAATGCCAACCTGTTCGGGAAGGTCTATTTCCCCCGTTTGATTGTGCCGCTCTCCGTGGTCGTCTCGCGCCTCATTGCGTTCGGGATCCAGTTGGGTACCTTCCTCGTGTTCCTGATCTATTACCATTACTTTACGGTATCTGGCGAAGCACTGCATGTATCCCTGCCGTGGTTGGCGGCCATGCCGGCACTGGTGCTGCAATCGGCCGCGCTGGGTTTGGGGGTGGGATTGTGGATCTCGGCGTTGACAACGAAATACCGTGATCTGGCGCACCTGGCCACGTTTCTCACACAGTTGTGGATGTATGCCACACCGGTAGTGTATCCGATCTCCCAGATACCCGAGCGGTGGCGCTGGCTGGCGGCATTGAATCCGATGACGGGGATAGTGGAGGCGTTCCGAAAAGCATTTTTGGGAGCGGGTGACGCCTCGCCGTATCTACTGGGAATGTCCGCGTGCGTGACATTGCTGGTGCTGTTGACAGGGGTGATCTTGTTTTCACGGGCGGAGAAGACGTTTGTGGATACGGTGTGAAAAGAAAGGATGAGGGATGAGACTTGAGTTTGAAGAAAGGATGAGGGATGAGACTTGAGTTTGAAGAAAGGATGAGGGATGAAACTTGAAACCTGAGTCAGAAGGGGAGTGGGATGAGGGCGGAGGGATGAAAAGTGAAGGATGAAAAAGATCAAGAAATGAGTGTGAAAGCTTTTCTTATTTCAAGTTTCAAGTTTCCGCCCTCAGCCTTTGATTTAGGGATGAAACTTGAAAAGGGGAAAAGGGAAGAAGGGATGAGGGATGAAACTTGAGTTGGAGAAAAATCAGTGAATTCAGCGCGGTAGTACTCCTCTTATTTCAAGTTTCAAGTCTCATCCTTCATCCTTCTCTTTTATTTCAAACTCTCCCTGAATTAGCGTAATAGAAGATCAATGAAGAAAAAATCTACAATAAAATCAGGAGTAAAAAGAAAGAAGCACGGCACCATGGTGACCGACCGTGGCGACTTTGAAGTTCTGGTAAGCCAACTTCACGATCTTATTCAATCGGCTCGCCAGAAGGTGTTGCGTTCGGCGGATGTAATCCAAGTTAGAACTTGTTGGGAAGTGGGTCATCACATTGTAGAGTTTGAACAGCAGGGTGCGGCACGGGCAGTATACGGTGTTCGGCTCATTCCCCGTCTGGCCGAACGGTTGACAAGCAAGTTTGGAAAAGGTTTTGATGCATCAAACCTTCGTTACATGCGACTCTTTTATCAGGTATTCCCGAATTGTGACGCACTGCGTCACGAATTGAGTTGGACCCATTACCGTGTGCTCTTACGGGTGGAGGATGCCCAGGCAAGAGAATGGTACATGGCGGAAGCGGCTGCACAGAACTGGAGTTACCGTGCACTTGAAAGGCAGCTTGGCACTTTATATTACGAGAGGTTGCTGGCCAGTAAGAACCGTGATTCTGTGAAGCAGGAGGCTATTAAGCGTCTCGGTTCATTAGATCAAAGTCCTCGCGAATTTATACGTGACCCTGTGATGTTGGAATTCCTTGGTATGCCTGATACGGGAAGGTTGCTCGAGTCAAAATTGGAAGATGCGCTTATTGGACACTTACAGTCATTCCTGCTGGAGTTAGGGAAGGGATTTGCCTTTATTGCCAGACAGCAACGCATCAGTACAGAGACAAAAGACTTCTATGTTGATCTGGTGTTTTACAACTATCTGCTGAAATGTTTTGTGCTTATCGATCTGAAAACCACGGATTTAGCCCATCAGGATATTGGGCAGATGGACATGTATGTGCGAATGTATGACGACTTACGGCGGGGCTCGGATGACAACCCCACAGTCGGCGTGATTCTGTGTGCCAGAAAAGACGCCTCCGTTGTTCGTTTTTCCGTGCTACATGGTAGCGAGCAACTTTTTGCCAGTAAATACAAACTCGTTCTACCGTCAGAAGCAGAACTGCGCGCCGAGTTGAATCGTGAACAACGGTTGTTGGAGGAAGGAAAAGAAGGGATGAGGGATGAAACCTGAGTTAGAAATAAATCAAAAAATGAGCGCGAAAGCTCTATTTGTTTCAAGTTTCAAGTTTCAAGTCTCATCCCTCTCTTCTCCTCTTGTTTCAAGTCTCGCCCTTCATCCTTTCCCCTTCAAACTCATCCCTTCTTATGACTGATCTTCGTAAACGCACTAAGGAGTTCGCAGGGCGGATAATCCGGTTATATGTCACGCTGCCGCCGAATCGCCGCGAGGTACAGGTTGTGGGGCATCAGATGTTGCGATCCGGAACATCCGTAGGCGCGAACTATAGAGAGGCGTCCCGTGCGCGGTCAGATGCCGAATTTGTGTCCAAGATTGAGTTGTGCATCCAGGAAGCTGATGAGACGCTTTACTGGTTGGAGTTGCTCTGTGACGAGTGTGGAATTCATGACGACCGGGTTGCCTGGCTTGAAAAAGAAGCCAACGAACTCATTTCAATTTTCGTAACGATGTCCAAGAAAGTGAAAGGAAAGAAGGGATGAGGGATGAAACTTGAGTTAGAAAAAAAACCAATTAAGAGCAGAGCCCTTTCAAGTTTCAAGCCTCACCCTTCATCCTTTTCCTTCCTTTCAAGTTTCAAACTCATCCCTCATCCTTTCTTATGAACCCCATCATCACAGTCGAGAATCTCTCCAAACGCTACCATCTAGGCC
>JBAXRC010000044.1:0-9479 GCA_037131415.1 bacterium
GACCTGCAAAATCGAGCCTCCGACAAGAAGCGCCTTGCGCCCCGCCTTGTCCGCCAGCCACACCGCCACAAAAGTAAACCCCAGGTTCACCAAGCCAATGGATACCGTCTGCGCAAAAGCGGCATCACGCCCTGCCCCGATTGATTTGAATATTTCAGGCGCGTAGTACATGATCGCATTAATGCCGCTGAACTGACAGATCACCGCCAATCCCACCCCGATAATCAGCGCGCGCCGGTACCCGCCCGTAAACAGTTCCAGGAAATTCCCTTCCTCCTGGTTAAGCGACTCGTCAATCTGCTTCATTTCCCGGTCAGCCGCCACCCGGCCGCCAACCCTGACCAGCACCTTCTCCGCCTCCACCCTTCGCCCAACCTTCATCAGCCACCGCGGACTCTCAGGAATGAACAGCAGAAGAAACCCGAACAGCGCCGACGGCAGTGTGAGCGACCCCATCATCCAGCGCCAGCCATACAACGCATTCCATGCCTCGTCGCCGGCTCTCTGGATCACCAGGTTCACAAAAAACACAACCACGATACCGACAACTATCGCCAACTGGTACAGCGACACGAGCCTCCCCCGGATCTTTTCCGGCGCGATTTCAGCAATATATAGCGGCGACAACACCGACACCGCCCCTATCGCGAACCCGCCGGCAAACCGCGCCCAGACAAACTGAGCCAGTGTCCGCGGCAAAGCCGAAGCTATTCCCGAAAAGGCAAACAGAGCCGCACAGAACAAGAGAATCTTCTTGCGGCCATACCGGTCACTCAACGGCCCCCCGAACATCGCCCCGACAATGCACCCGATCAGCGCACTCGAAGCCGCCCAGCCCTTCAGCCCGGCACTAAGCTGAAAATGCGCCTGCAGAAAACCCACCGCCCCAGAAATCACCGCCGTATCATACCCGAACAACAACCCACCAAGGGCCGCCACAACCGTAAGGAGCAGAAGATAACCCACACTGCCCGCAGACTTCGTCGTATCAACCATATGCACCTGCTTCTTCCACCATGGCTTCCACATTCTCCGGCGGCACATTGGCCAGCAGCGCCTCGTGGCTCGGACTCACGATCAGGTTCGGCGCAAGAAGACGCTTCACCCGCCGCACCTCGTCTCGAACCTGCTCCGGACTGGCATTGGTCATCAAATCCTGCGCATCAACCCCGCCGAGAAAGGCGATCCGCCCCTTGAATTTCGCCGCGAGCGTCCCGGCATCCATGTTCTTCGCCTTCGCCTGCAGCGGATGCAGACAGTCAACCCCGGAATCAATCAACCTCTCGATCACCTCGTAAATCGCCCCGCACGAATGCAGGATCACCTGGCAGCCATTCCGATGCCCCTGCTCCGTGAACTTCCGGAACCACGGCATGATGAACTGGTCAAACTGCTCCGGCCCGCAGATCAGGCTGCACTGCGTCCCGAAATCATTACCGAAAAAGAAACCGTCAACTTCCCGGCCTGCCACGGCAAGGAATTTCTCGTTCGCCTCATAATAGAACTCACACACCCTGTCGGTTGCCGCCTGCACAACTTCCGGATGCGTGTACATCTTGACAAAATACTCCTCCATCCCGAACAGGTCTGCCATGTTGTGATAGAAACACGTCCAGAACCCGCTCATCCGGTACACATCCCCGGCATTCCGGAGATCCTTCAGGCACGAGTCAAAATTGAGATATTCCGCCTTGGGCCAGGGATATTTCTCCACCTCGCCCACAGTCTCACAGCCGGCAAGCGGGTAATGCTCATGCTTTGCCCGGTCCAGCCCGGAATCGAACAGCACCCGCCCCTGCGGATCCCTATACCCGTCGGAATAGAACTGCGGACAGATCCAGCGGCAGTCATCCCCCAGCTTCACACGCAGCTCTTCCTCTGACTTCGTCCCGAAGTACCGGTGCAAAACCGGCCAGAGGTCGGCATGCGGATTCCCCAGCCAGAACCCGCACCGGCCTGCGTTCCTGCCCGCAATGATATCCCGTATCAATTCCCGCCTGCTCATACCCATGCTTCCTCCTTGCAATGATACAGCCCGCCGACCTACCTCCCCTTACAATGTCATAACGTTATGATTATTCTGAAAATATTTCAAGGAGGTTCTTGATCATTTAAAATAATTGCTTTTGGGCGTTATTACAGGATATATGCCGTTCAATGAACAAGGTATCCATCAAGGACATTGCACAAAAAGCCGGGGTCTGCATCGGCACCGTTTCCCGGGTAATCAACAACCTGGACCGCGTTCACCCTGCAACACGCCGGAAGATCCTTGAACTCATCGAAGAAACCGGCTACCGCCCCAGCGCAGCAGGCCGCTCACTCGTCTCCGGCAGGACCAACAGCGTACTGGTTGTTGTTCACAACATTGCCGACCCCTATTGCGCTGCCATTTCAAAGGTCTTCAGCAACCGCTGGCACAATCTCAATTACAAAATGCTGCTGGGTGACTCAAACTACAGCCCGGAGCTGGAACGTGAACACCTCGCCCGCGCCCGCGACGGCAGCATTGACGGCCTGATCGTCTCCCCCATCCCCGGCCACAGAAATGCCGCAATCTACCGCAAGATAGCTGAATCAGGCTTCCCGTTCGTCGCCATCGATAACCGCGTGGAAAACGTCAAGACCAACTGCGTCAAGTACGATGACGCAGACGCAGCATCCCTTGCCGTTGAACACCTGGCGGGAAAAGGCCACAGACACATCGCGTTCATTCACTCCCGCCCGGAATTCCAGACCGTCAAGGACAGGCTGGCCGGTTACCGGAAAACGATCCAACAGCTTAGACTGCCGCTGCTTGATGAATTCCAGGCGCCTATCCCGCTCGTTCCCGCCGAAGCCTCCGTTTCTATTCGCGCGCTCATGCGCCGCAAGCCGACGCCAACCGCACTGCTGGTCGAGAACGAAATCATGGCTATGGTCTGCATGAACACCCTGCTCCAGGCCGGTTACAAAATCCCGCAGGATGCCGCGGTAATCGCCATCGGCGATACACTTACCGAGCATTTCGCCCCGGTTCCCCTGACAACCGTATCATTGAAACACGACCTCATGTGCGAGAAAACGGTCAACCTCCTCAAACACTTCATCGATAGCCCACGTTCAGTGAAACTGACGCCCGTCACGGAAATCATCCGACCCGGACTGGTAATCCGCGCCTCTGCGTGACTTCACACGCCGGGGCAGACTGCGGAGATTCACCACACCTGTCGTGAAAATTCATTGGATGTCCAAGGCGCTAAACTGGTATCGTGATCGACCTTAATTGTGGGCATGAACAAGATATTGAAGATGATCGGGGCGGTGAACGCCGGGGAATCCTCCATTGAGCCCCGCGCCGATGCCCCCCTTGTGCTCCTGGTCGGCAACCCGAATGTCGGCAAGAGCGCCTTGTTCAACAAACTGACCGGCCAGTACGTCACCGTATCCAACTACCCCGGCACCACGGTGGAAGTCTCACACGGGCACTGCCCTCAACTGGGACACGATGTCGAAATCGTGGATACCCCGGGCATGTACAGTCTCCTGCCTATTACCGACGAGGAGCGGGTCGCCAGCGACATCCTGTCCTCCCCCCGTGTCCGTGTGGTCATCCATGTGGTGGACGCCAAGAATATTGACCGCATGCTTGGCCTGACCCTCCAGCTGATCGAGTCCGGGCGCCCTGTGGTTCTCGCGCTTAACATGATGGACGAGGCCCGCACGCTGGGCATCCAGATCGATCACGAGGAACTTTCCCGGCGGCTCGGCATACCCGTCATCCCCACGGTCTCGCTCACGAGCGAGGGGGTGGCCGACCTGATCCGGCATCTGAAGACCCCGCCCCCCCTGTCCATGCTCAGGGTTGAATGCGGAACCCTGATTGAACAGGCCATACTGGATATCGCCCGTCATCTCTCCCCGGCCAGCCCCATCGCCCCCCGCGCCCGGGCCAGCCTCCTGCTTCAAGGCGACCTGCGTGAACGCGAGCGGCTCGTCCAGGAAAAGGGTGAGCAGGCAGCCGCCACCGTCCTCGCCATCGTGGCAGCAACGCGTGCCAAGCTGAACCATTCCCCCCACTATTATGTCACCCTGGCGCTCCGCACCCATTCCGGACAACTCCTGGGCGGCTGCCTCAGCACCCCGACCCGCGCCCCGGACAAGATCCGCCGGATACTCGACCGGATCTGCACCACGCCCCTGACTGGGTACCCCCTGGTCGCGCTCGTGCTCTACTTCGGACTTTTCGTGCTGGTCGGCCAGTTCGGCGCTGGAACCTGCGTCAATTTCCTGGAGGAAAAGGTATTCCAAAGTCACTTGCTACCCTGGTTCTCCTCACTGGTGAACGCCCATATCCCCTGGCAGCCCCTGCGCGATCTCCTGGCAGGCGACTACGGGATCATCACCCTCGGCCTTCGCTACTCCATTGCCATCATCTTCCCGATTGTCGGCATGTTCTTCCTCGTGTTCGCAACCCTCGAGGACAGCGGGTATCTGCCGCGACTGGCCCTGCTGGTGGACCGTGGCTTCAAGCGCATCGGGCTCAACGGCCGGGCCGTCATCCCGATCGTTCTGGGCTTTGGCTGCGACACCATGGCCACCCTCGTCACCCGCACTCTGGAAACCAAGCGGGAACGGATCATCTGCACCATCATGCTGGCATTGGCGATCCCCTGCTCCGCCCAGCTGGGCGTCATTCTCGGGCTCCTTTCGGGAAGTGGCGCCGCCCTTGCCATCTGGGCGGGTGTGGTCCTCAGCATCATGTTGCTGACCGGCTGGCTGGCCGCCAAACTGCTGCCCGGCGAGCAACCCATGTTCTACATGGAGCTTCCGCCCCTGCGCCTGCCCACGCTCATGAATGTCCTCGTCAAGACCTACACCCGGATGGTCTGGTATTTCCGTGAAATCCTGCCCATGTTCATCCTCGCCAGCGTACTCATCTGGGTGGGCCAGATCACCCACCTGTTCCAGATCATGATCCACAACATGAAGCCGCTCATGCGCGGCCTGGGTCTGCCCGATGAGTCTGCAGTCGCCTTCCTGTTCGGCTTCTTCCGCCGGGATTACGGGGCTGCGGGGTTGTATGACCTCCAGAAGAGCGCACATCCCATGACCCTCCACCAGTTAACGGTGGCCGCCGTCACGCTCACGCTCTTCCTTCCCTGCATCGCCCAGTTTCTTGTCATGCAGAAGGAGCGCGGCACCAAGGTGACCCTCTGGATCTCAGGCGGCGTATTTGTTACGGCCTTCACCGTTGGCTACCTGACACACGTTGTTCTAACCATGGTGGGAATGTAATGAAAGACAGAAGTCAGAATACAGGAGTCAGAAGCTCTGAATTCATCAATCTAAAATCTTCAATCTAAAATTCCAAATGCTTTGCCCATTTTGCCAGCGCGAGTTCGATGAAACCAAGCTTCCGGAAGCCTGCAAGGGTTGTCCGTCCGGAGGCGGGTGTAACAATGTGCGGTGCCCGTATTGCGGCTATGAAACACCGCGGGAACCGGCTTCAGTCAAGAAACTGAAGGCCTTCTTCAAACCAAAAGGCAGGGAAAAGAAACCATGAACGATCCCCATATCGAGGAAGTCCTCGAGGACCTCTATCTCCAGCACGAGCACCATGGGCGGCCACCCCGCCCCGCTTCTGAACCTGTCCTGAAGGCCGCTTGTGAAGCCGGTCTCATCACGATGGATTCCGGCACCCCTGCCGCAACCGCCAGCGGAATGGAGCTCGGCAAGCAGATCGTCCGGCGCCACCGCCTGGCCGAGTGTCTCCTGAAGGACGTCCTGCAGGTGACCGGCGACGAAGCCGAAGAGGACGCCTGCACGTTCGAGCACATCCTGCGCCCCGGGCTGGAGGACAAGGTTTGCACGCTCCTGGGACACCCGCTGACCTGTCCGGACGGGCATCCCATTCCCCGTGGCGCCTGCTGCCTCAAGGCGGAAAAGGACCGCGTCCTGGAAGTCGGGCCACTCTGCGATGGACGCGCTGGACAATCCGGCGTGGTAGCCTACCTGAGCACCCGGGATAACCGTGAGATCCAGAAACTGATGGCCATGGGCATCCTGCCCGGATCCGACATCCGCCTGGTTCGGCTGTTCCCCTCCTATATTTTCGAGATTGGCCACAGCCAGTTCACCGTGGACCGGACCCTGGCAGAGAAAATTTTTGTGCATTGGCAGGAGTGATTTGGGAGGAGTGTGTTCAGTTTTCAGGAGTCAGTGTTCAGATAAAAATAATACTCGCCTTGTGAGCAGAAAACGCGCGCCTTCGATCAGGACTTGAAGTATTGCTACGGCTCGGCAAGCCTCGCCCTCCAAAAGAATAATGCCTTAAATTGATTTTTCTGGAGGGCGAGGCTTGCCGAGCCGCGCGGGCAGGACAGGGAAGTCATTATACGAAAATTCGCAAGACTATCCCTTGCTTGTCAGGGAGAGATCTTTTCTGTCAGAATGAGAAGTGAAAGGAAACATCATGGAAGCGAAAATCAGGGCGAAACTGGAAGAACTCCGCGGCTTTTTGCAGGCTGACGGTGGCGACATGGAAGTGGTCAGCATCACGGGGACCGATATAAAACTCAGATTGCAGGGTGCCTGCGGGTGCTGCCCCCATGCGACAATGACCATCAAGCAGGGCATTGAGCGCATTCTCAAGGAACAGATAGACGAAAAAATTATCGTTGAGCAAGTGCGGTAACGACCTGTGTCAACCCGCCTGAATCAGTTCTTCTCACTGGTTGGTCTGGCGGTCACGGAATTATTCCGCCAGCCTGCCGTGTTTTTATTGATTCTCGCCAGCACGGCCTTCACCGTGCTGGTTCCTCTTGCCATTTTCCACCAGCTCGGCCAGGAAAACCATCTGGCCGTGGACAGCTCGCTGGCCTTTGAGTTCGTCTTCGGCGTGATCCTGGCAGGCTATGCCGCCTGTGCCACGCTGCACAACGAATGCCGGTCCGGCACCATCCTGATCCTGTTCAGCAAGCCGGTCAGCCGCCTGATGTTCTTCCTGGCAAAATACATGGCCGTTGCCATTCTGCTGGGCTTCTACGTCCTGTGCTCCACGGCCGCCTCGCTGCTGGCGGAACGCCTGGCGCCGCGCATGTTTGAATTCGATTCCCTGGGACTCATCCTGCTGCTGGTGCTGACCCCGGCCGCCCTGCTGGCGGCCGCCCTGCTGAACTTTCTTACCCGACGCCCCTTCGTCTCCCATGCCATGATATTTTTTGCCGTAGTCCTGGCCGCACTCGTTTTGATCCTGGGGATGCTGGACCGTGAAGGACACCGGGTGGCCTTTGGGAGCATGATGGAGTGGCGGCTCATCCGGGCCTGCCTCCTGGAGGGATTTGCCCTGCTCCTGCTTGCCACCATCGCCATCAGCCTCGCCGGCCGGCTTCCTGCCCCTGTCACGGTGGCCATCCTGACGGCCTTCCTCTTTGCCGGGTTGATTTCCGATCATCTCGCAGGCCTCCTGCCCCCCTCACCGGCCCTGCGGTTCGCGCTCCAGACAGTCTTGCCCGATATCCAGGCGTTCTGGCCTGCGGACCGGCTCACTGGCCCAGGCACCCTGAGTCTGGCCATGATGGCCCATGCCGCCGCCTACGCCGCCGCCTACGGGGCCGGCGCCCTGTGCCTGGGATATGCGGCGTTTCGAAACAGGCAATTTTGAATAAAGGATAAAGCATGAAGGATGAAACACTGATCATCGAGGCGCGGGAGCTGACCAAGGTGTTCCGTGATTTCTGGGGACGCGCCAAGGTGCGGGCTGTAAACGGCATCAATCTTGAGGTGCGGCGCGGCGAAATCTTCGGGCTCCTCGGCCCCAATGGATCGGGAAAGAGCACCACCCTGAAGATGCTGCTGGGCCTCCTCTACCCCTCCTCGGGCCAGCTCACCGTACTGGGTCTTCCCCCGCGTGATGTGGCGGTTAAATCACGCATGGGATTCATGCCCGAGGAATCCTATCTCTACAAATACCTGACCGCCGATGAAATCCTCAACTTCTACGCCAATCTCCACGGGCTCACCGGACAGGCGAAAAAAGACCGTGTTGAAGCCCTCATCCAACAGGTCGGACTGGCCGGAGCCCGGAACCGCCCGGTGGGTGAGTTCTCAAAGGGCATGGCCCGCCGGGTCGGCCTGGCCCAGGCGCTACTGAATGATCCAGACCTGATCCTACTGGACGAACCCACCTCCGGTCTCGACCCCATCGCCTGCCGGGAGGTCAAGGACCTGCTGATCGAACTCGCCCGAAAAGGGAAAACCATCCTCATCTGCTCGCATCATCTGGCTGATATGCAGGACATCTGCACCCGCGTTGCCATCCTGCTCAATGGCGAGGTATGCGCCTCCGGCACGGTCACGGAACTGCTGGCTTCGCCGGATACGATCAAGCTAACGCTTCAATCACCCTCCCGCGTGGGCCTGGCATCCATCCTGGATTACGCAGAAAAAGAGACCGGTTCGCGCCCGCAGGTCGACCACACCGGGCGAACGCTGGAATCGGTATTCATCGAAACGGTATCCCGTCGCCGGATGGCACCATGATCAAATCCCTTATCCGCATCATGGCGATTGCCTGGCTGACCGTCCGTGACGCTATCCGGTCAAAGCTACTGGTCTCACTATCCGCCCTCCTCGTCACGGGCCTTGTCAGCCTGCCACTCCTGATGTCCGGCGATAATACCCTGAATGGACAATTGGAGGTTATCCTGCAGTACACGCTCGGCTTTGCCCTTGCCATGCTCTCGCTCGTCACCCTCTGGGCCGCCTGCGGCGGAATATCGGCCGAAATCCAGGATCGGCGACTTTACCTTGTCCTTGCCAAACCGGTTCATCGCCATGAGCTCTGGCTTGGGAAATGGCTGGGAATTGTCGGCATCAATGCCGTCCTGCTGCTGCTCACCGGAGTCATTGCGGGAACGATGGTCCGGCATACCCTCCGTTCATCCCCTGAATCTGCCGCGGTAAAGCGCCAGGTAAGAGAACAGTATCTTCAGGCACGGGATGCCCTTTACCCCCTTCCCGCCGACTGGACAGTAACCGCAAGGGATGGCGCCGAGGCGATTATCCGGTCCGGTCGCGCACCTGCCGGCATGACTCTGGCGGCAATCGAGACCCAGCTTCTGAAAGAACTGGAAGAGTCCCGCTTCACTGTCGCGCCGGGCGGCTCAACCAGTTTTTCCTACAAACTTCCTGACGGAATCGATACCCGCCACGACCTGATCCTCACCTACACCTTTGAATCCACGCGCCCCGAACGGGCGGCAGTCTCGGCAGAATGGCTCATCACTGCAGCGATGGAACACCCCCTCCGCCTAGCGGTGACGAACTACCCCGGCATCCCGAACGCCCTCCTGATACCGGGCGGCCTCATCCAGGGGACGAATCGTCTGACAGCCACCTATCACCGTCTTGATCCGGCCAATCCAGCCACCCTGATGCTGGCCCAGTCCGGGAACAAGCCCGAGTTGCTGATACCGGGCGGGTCCTGGGCCATGAAC
>JBAXRC010000045.1:0-9432 GCA_037131415.1 bacterium
GTGTCGAGGAGATTGTCCATGCCAAGGAAGAGGGGGTGATCTTCCACCTGCTGGAGAATGTGAAGCGCGTCATTGGCGACGAAAACGGCTGTGTCACGGCGGTCGAATGCCTTCGCTACGAGTTGGGTGAACCGGATGCTTCCGGGCGCCGGCGCCCTGTGGAAATCAAGGGCAGCGAATTTATCCGTGATGTTGAGGCTGTCATTGTGGCCATTGGAAACGATTCCAATCCCCTGATTCCGCGAACAACGGAGGGTTTGGAGACGACGAAGTGGGGCAATATTATCGTGGATGAAACGGGCAAGACGTCCCTCGACGGCGTTTATGCTGGCGGGGATATCGTGCTCGGGGCGGCCACGGTCATCCTTGCCATGGGAGAGGGCCGTCGTGCGGCGGCATCGATCAATGAACGGCTGAAGTGAGCTGCCTATGGATTTAACAGTAGGATTGGCATGGTTCAGGAGCACTGTGGCGGGGAATGAGGTCTGGAGATTCCTGGCATGGTTGTGCGTGATCCTGGTGGCGTTTCTGGCGGGGCGGATCGCGCGGCATTACGGGAAACGGGCGGCCGTCATGATGGATCGCCACCAGCGGAATATGGTGGCGATTTTTCTCCGGGCGGGCAGTCGTTCCATTGTGTTCGTGCTGGTCTCCATCGCCCTGAAGTCCGGCCTCCATTTCCTGGTGATGAACGACACGGTGTCGGCGTTCACGGTCACCGCCTCGAATATCCTGATGATTGTGGCAATCACCTATGTGCTCTACTGCCTGGTGGATGCGCTGTGCCAGATGTGGGCCGTCAAGGCCGCCCTGACTCCCAGCAAGATGGATGACATGCTGGTGCCGATCGTGCGCCGGACCGCGCAGGCCACCCTGGTGGTCCTCGGGCTGGTCCAGGTTGCCACCGTCCTCAGTGACAAGCCCCTGACTTCCATCCTGGCCGGTCTCGGGGTGGGTGGGTTGGCGGTCGCCCTGGCGGCCCAGGAGACCATCAAGAATTTCTTCGGATCCATGACGGTTCTGACCGATAAGCCGTTCGAGCTGGGTGACCGGATTATTGTGGATTTGAAATATGACGGAGTGGTCGAGTCGGTGGGGGTCCGGTCCACCCGGATTCGCACGCTGGAGGGAAGCCTTATTTCAATTCCCAATGGCGAGCTCGCCAGCAAGGTGATCGAAAATACAGGGAAGCGGACTTTTTTCAGGCGGCTTATGGATCTCCAGCTTGCCTCTGACACCCCTCCTGAAAAAATCGAGAAGGCCTTGACGATCCTCAGGGAGATACTGGCCGGGCATCCGGGAATGCAGCCGGACACGCCGCCCCGCGCGGTATTTTCCGATGTGGGGGCCACGTCCTTGACGCTACGGGTCTTTTACTGGTGTCATATCACGGACTATTGGGCGTTCATGGCGTTTTCAGAATCGGTGAATCTCCAGATTATGAGGCGGTTTAAGGCGGAAGGGATTGCGTTTGCCTTCCCTTCCCAGTCTTTGTATTGGGCTGGCGGTGTTCAGCCGAATGAGGTGGTAAAATGAAATTCTTTCTCAATGCGCCCTACCGGCGAATGATCCGTAACTACCTGATTTCAGGACTGTTTATCCTGGTTCCCGTCTGGGTAACCTATGTGGTGGTGATCGCGGCGTTTAACGCCATGGCATCGGTGCTTCTGCCTCTCGTGGAACAATTGCTTCCGGGCTTGCACAACCATTACTGGGCCAAGCTGGCCATTTCCATACTGGCCTTCGTTGTTCTGGTTTTACTGGTGGGGATTGTGGCGGGGCGAGTGGTGGGGTTGCGGTTCCTGGCGTGGGGCGAGTCACTGATCCTGCGCATCCCTGTCGTCAAGTCGATCTATTCCGCCGCCAAACAGGTGATGGAGGCAATATCGCTGCAGAAGGAACAGACCTTCAAGTCCGTGGTTCTTATTGAATATCCGCGGCCGGGAATCAGGATCATCGGGTTTTTGACCGGGATCACCACGGATGAGAATAAGCGGAAATGGGGGCGGGTGTTCCTTCCGATGTCGCCGCTGCCGACCTCTGGATTCCTTCAGCTTGTGCCCGTTGAGGAAATCCGGATTGCCAACATTACCGTGGAGGAAGCCTTCAAAATGCTGATCTCCGGGGGGTATATTGCTCCCGAAACCCTGGAAACCCATCCATTCACGGACGAGGGCTGTTGAGAATTATTTATTTCTCCTTATAACTCTGATAGTATTTCCACCGTATTCCTTATATATGAATTTTGAAAACTGAGGTGAATCATGTCTGTTGAACTGGCTAAGGGTGTTTATTGGGTGGGTGTGACCGACTGGGGTATCCGCCGTTTTCATGGCTTTGAATTGTCGGTGCATCGGGGGACAACTTATAACGCATACCTGATCAAGGATGAAAAAATCGCGCTGGTGGATTCCGTCTGGTCTCCCCATTCCGAAGAGTTTCTGAACAAGATACGCGAGATTGTGGATCCCGCCAAAATCGACTATGTCGTGGTGAACCATTGTGAGCCCGACCATTCCAGCAGTCTGCCGATGCTGATGAAGTTGTGTCCCAATGCCACGGTGGTGGTTTCGAAGAACGGGGCCAGCAGTGTTCCCGGCCATTATCATGAGAATTGGAACTTCAAGACAGTCAAGACCGGCGATCGCATCAAGCTTGGCAAGAATGAACTGGTTTTTGTCGAGGCGCCTATGCTGCACTGGCCTGACAGCATGTTTACCTATCTGACGAAAGAGGCGATCCTGATGCCGAATGATGCTTTCGGTCAGCATTATGCCACCGCTTTCCTGTTTAATGACCTGGTGAACCAGGCTGAACTTTATGAGGAGGCGTTGAAGTATTTTGCAAACATCCTGACCCCGTACACCGACAAGATCCTGAAGAAAATTGACGAGGTTCTCGCCCTGAACCTGCCGGTCAACATGATTGCGCCAAGCCATGGCGTGATCTGGCGCAAGGATCCGATCCAGATCGTCAAGCAATACCAGAAATGGGCCCGGCAGGTTCCTGCCCCCTCCGCGGTCATTGTCTATGACACGATGTGGAATGCCACGGAGCACATGGCCAAGGCTATTGCCGAGGGGCTGATTGAGCGGGGCGTGGATTGCAAGGTGTTCCATGCGGCGGCGACGGACACCAATGACCTGCTGGTCGAGATATTCAAGTCGAAGTTGCTGGTTTTCGGGTCCAGCACCCATAACAATGGAATCCTCCCGTCAATGGCCAAGATCCTTACGGAACTGAGGGGGCTGCGCTTCAAGAACAAGGTTGGCGCGGCGTTCGGTTCCTATGGCTGGAGCGGGGAGAGCGTCAAGGAGATCGAAGAGACCTTCCAGAAGGCAGCCATCCCCGTCGTTAAGCCCGGTATCCGTCTCAAGTGGCAGCCTAACGCTGCTGATTTGAAACTCTGTCGTGCCTACGGCCGTGAGCTGGCTGACTCAGTTCTTTCAAAAGAAGGTGTTTGAAAGGATTTGCTCTGCGGCTTTGATCCAGTTTTTTGACAGTTTCCTGCCTTTTGGCAGGAGGATCAGCAGGCGCCGTGAGGCAATCTTGTCATCCAGCGCCACCGCCGCATACCGGTCCAGGAGATGGCGCGGTTGTTTTCGGATGACGGCAATCACGTGATCGAGCAGATCCAATGGCTCCTCCTGCAGGGGGCAGAGCACGAATTGGAACAACCCATCCGGTTCCTGTTTCATGACGTCCCTGATGACTCGCCCGATGGCCTGCCGCCGGGCGTACAGGTCCGGCCCCTTGAATAAATAGGCACGCCGGATGGTGCCTGGTTTGGAGCCTGGTTCCGGAAATAATTCCAGTTTTGTTCCTGCGAAGATTTGCGTGGGGACATCGGACCGCAGTTTCGGGTGGCGGCTGATCATGCTTTCAACCCGTCGGAAGGCCGTCGAATCCATGGTGCTGGTCATTGTGACAGGGTAGGGGGGGCGTGACCCTGCGTGAAGATTCCATTCCTGGTGGCGTTCCCGCAATTCCGTGCCCGGAAGCAGAAGCGTCTGAAGGCATTGTACATTGGTGCGCGGCAGTTTCAGCGCCCACGCGACGGAACGCCTGACATCGCCTGAGTCCTGTAGCGGCAGGCCGTACATGATATCCAGGGTAACCTTGATTTTGCGTTTCGTCAGGCGCCGGATGCCCGCCTCCAGCCGGGGCAGGGAGGTTGGTCGGCGGATGACCTTGAGGACTTCAGGGGAGCGGCTTTGCATGCCGACCTCGATCTCGACGAAGCGGGCCCTGGCGAGTTCATCCGCTTCCGCATCGGTGAGCCGTTCGGCATTTAATTCAGCAAAGAATGACAGGGTGCCTGACCGGTTCAATGCGGCCAGTCGCAGAATGATTTCCATGAACCGCGGATGGGAATTAAAGGAGGGGTCCACGATACGGATCTCGCGGGCGCCGAGCCGGCGAAGGGCCCGTACACGGGCAAGGATCTCGTCGGGTTCAAGAAATGACATGGATCGGCGCAGATGCGGGTAGCGGCAGTAGGTGCAGCGCATGGGGCAGCCCCGCGAGGTTTCCAGATAGGCCATCCCCTTGGTGTCAGGCCGGCAGGCGTCATATCCGGGCGGCGGCAGTTGGTGTGAAAGGGAAACGGGCGGCTGCGTTTTCTTGCCCCAGCGGTAACCGGTTCGGGTTTTTAACGACACAGTGGCGAAGTTGATTCGGCACCCGGTTCGGAAAGCTCTCAAGAGGTCAGGGAAAATATTCTCACCTTCGCCGACCACGATGGCGTCGGCGACAGGGCGTTGATAGAGGAACGGGTGGGTATAGGCTGCTTCCGGTCCACCCAGGAGAATGCGAACGGCCGGAAGCCGAGTCCTGACAGCCTCCATCAGGCGCAGGGTCCGTTCAATATTCCAGAGGTACAGGGTGCAGGCAATAATCGGTGGCGCCATGGCTGTGATCAAGTCGAGCAAGGCGGCATTGTCGTAATCATGGGAATCAGGCGGAAGTTGGATGAACTCGTAATGAGCGTCCTCCCCGGCCATTTCTGACGCATATTGAAGATAAGCGGCCGCCAGTGGGACATTCTCATGCTCCCCCTTGAGATCATTGTCCAGTTGCGGAAGCTGGATAAAAAGCACTTTCCTTCGTTTCGCCATGCCGGCGACTGTAGCATGAATGCGGACGAATTCAGCGTGAATTTGTCATTTATACGGGGAGGGCACGGTCCACCCGGGAGGAACCCTGTTATGATTGGGGACGAGGGCTGAACAGGCCGCATTTTTCCCGTACCCACTCGTATTCCCGGGCGATGCTGGAATCCAGCCCGCCAGCCTGCAGGGCGGGGGTGAGGGCGTTGAAGGTGTAGGTCTCGATCTCCAGGTGGGAGACGGGCGCGGATGCCACCTTCTTCCAGAAACGGGAATCCATCAGGCGGGCCGTGGAGCGGAGTTCACCATCACCCTCAAAGTAGAGGGGAACATGATAGTGGATACGCCAGGTGGCAAAATCGGAATCGCTCTCGCTCTCCAGCGCTTCGGCCAGATCGGGGTGGGAGTCGAGCTGGGGGGAGGCACCCCGTGACTTGACCTGATGGAGATAGACCGGGTCCAGGAATTCGGCCAAACGGGCGCGGGCGGCGGGGGTGGGTGAAACCTCCAGTGCGGAACTGAGCTGGATCTTGGAGATCCGGATGCCGTGCTTGCCCAGGCGGGCGATACTGTCGCCCAGATCCTCGAATTGGATCGCCAGATGGCAGGTGTCGACGCAGATCCCGATATGCCGCCGCAGGATGACCTCGGCTTCGCTTTTATAGCAGGAGAGCCGCGATGCCAGGTGCGGAACGCCGTGCGCCAGGAGCGGGCCGTCAATGAACCGGATAACGTCCCGGGTGGTCTCGAGCAGGCAATCGGGTTCCGGCTCGAGCCCCACATGGATTTCCCGGCCGGCTTCCTTGCGGAGCCCATGGAGGGCATAGGCGCATTCGGCCAGGTTCACCGCGAGCTTGTCCGGTGGGGCCTGTAAATCATGATAGCCCAGCGGTAGGGTGCTGATGCTGCCATCGGTTCCCTCGGGCACCAGTTGGGCGAGAATCCGGGCGAGCATCACGGTGTAGTCGAGTCGTTCCCGCGTTGACCAGTCAGGGCGATAGACCTCGGTTTTGACGGGTTTGCCGTGGAAATTCCCGTAGGGGAATCCGTTGATGGTGAAGGCGTAGAGATTCTCGCCGGCCAGGAACGCCTTGAATTCGGCGAGCGGCTCCGGCTGGCTGAGTGTTTCGGCGGCTTGCCGCGAGAGGCGCAGTCCCAGCCCGAAGGGTTTTCCGGGCGCCACCCGGTCGCGGATGGCGAGCGTGTGCTGCCGCATGGCCGCGAGGTTGTCCGCCCACGATTCGCCGGGATGAACGTTCAGGCAGTAGGTCAGGTGCAGGGGCGGTTGTTTCTGGATGATCATGCTTTCGTTCTCCGTAGTCTCAACCCCGCCTCAACGAGACCGGGATGCAAGGTAGGCAATGCCCTCCTGGATGAGGGCTGGATCCATGCTGTGGATTTCAATGCGGCGGCCAATCGGGCCGGGAAGGGTGATCGTCAGCGGGCCGCCCAGATGTTCCTGGAAACGGGTGAGGCCGGTGAGAATGGCGAGTTTTCCGGATTGATCCTTCTGTTTCAGCAGCCGGTGCCAGATGGGTAGCCCCGCCTCTTCAAGTCCCTTGATCAGGGTGTTGAATGTGGTTTCGGGGATCAGGCCCTTGCGCATGGCATAGAAGGAGTCCAGCGCAATGCCGATGGCCACGGCCTCGCCATGCCGTAACCGGTAGCAGGACATCACTTCCAGCTGGTGCGCGGACCAATGTCCAAAATCCAGGGGCCGGGCGCTTCCCGTTTCGAACGGGTCCCCGCCGGTGCGGATGTGGTCGAGGTGAAGCCGGGCACAGTCAACCACCAGCTTCTCCATGGCGCTCCGGTCTCGTCCCCGGAGTCGCGCCGCGTTGTCGCAGAGGAATTTGAAGAAGCGGCGGTCCTTGATCATCGCCACCTTGAATGCCTCGGATATTCCGGCAATCCACTCGCGGTCGGGTAGCCGGTCCAGGAACCCGAAATCATTCACCACGGCGAAGGGCGGGGCGAAGGTGCCCAGGAAATTCTTGGTGCCGAACAGGTCGATGCCGTTCTTGACCCCGACTCCCACGTCGTTCTGCCCGACTACGGTGGTGGGCATGCGGATGACCCGGAGCCCGCGGTGAACCAGCGAGGCGGCCAATCCGGCTGTGTCGAGGATACTGCCGCCGCCGATGACCAGGACCACGCTCTGCCGGTCCAGGTTCCGGGCCGCCATCAGGCGGATCAGCCGGGTGACGGCGGTGAGGTCGCGTTTCGACCGCTCCCCGCCGCCGATGATTTCAATGCGACCGGCCAACTCCATCACCTTGCCGTGTGTCTTGAAATAGCGCCGGATGAGGGTTTCCGCTTTTGGCCATGACCGGGCGGCGCCACTGTCGAGGCATACCATGACCCGGTGCCGCCGGTTTTCCTGGAGCCGGTTGACGGTGTCAGCCAGCAGGGGATTGGATGGGGCGAAGGCGTCACGGGTGAACACGACGGGGAATTCATAGGGAACCGAGAGGCATTGACGCAACAGGGTGTTTCCGGGCGGCGTCATGAGAGGCGCCCCAGATGACTTTGAACAAGGCGGGCAAGATCCTCAAGCGAGGTCGGGGATTCGGGAAATGGGATGGTAGAGGCCCAGGCGGCGGCGCGGTCCGCACCGGTCCGGCCATGCGAACCCCGGATACGGGAAGTGTCCTGGCTGACGGAGATGGGTGGCCAGCCGAAGAAGAGCTCGCAGGGGTCATAGCCGGGCTTGCTGTGGATGTCCACATGTCCGGCAAAGTCGGGAGCTTCCTTTTCGGACGTCCACCAGGGGTAGGCGAACCAGTAGCCGGGCTTGGCCACGAGAACGAGATCGCCGGAACGGGGATGGTCCAGTCCGGTGGATTGCCGGGTGGTGGAATCAAGGGTATCGGCAATCCCAGGCAGGCTTGCCAGGGCGGTGCGGATGGTGCCGGCTTGTGTGCCCGGCTTCAGGTAGATATGGGCGACTTCGTGATCCACCACGGCAAAGGCGGCGCTGGTGTTGAAGTCGGGGTAGAGCATGCCGCTGATGGTGCGGGTTTGCATGAGTCCGGCGGCGTGGAGCGCCCGGTTCGGGAAAACGGCCTCGGCGACGGGACCGATGGCGTAATCGCCGAAGATGATGACGTCATACCCGTGCCGGTCTGCGGCATCGCGGATGATGGTGATTTGCCTGAGCAGCGCCTCGAGGGCGCGGTGGGCGGAAGGATGATCCGGGCCATGCCGCTGGAGATCATAGTCAAGCGCCGGGAGATAGGTGAGGCAGAGGTCGGGGGCGGTGGCGGGTTCGGAGAGAAGCGATGCCGTGGCCCGGGCAATCCAGTCGGATGCCTTGGCGGAGGCCAGGGGGCCCCAGTAGCGGTGAAGCTGGAATTTGCTTCCCAGTTTGGCGCAGAGCGCATCGTATAATCCGGCTGGCTGGCTGTAGACGCTTTGCACCATTCCGCCGCCATGCTTGTGGATGGGGGCGGGCGACAGCAGGATATCCACCGACTCACCCAGCGATTGCTGCCAGAAGAGCAGGGCCACTTTCTTGCCGCGTTTCCGGAAGGCCTCCCAGATTCGGGGGCCGGCGACAAGGGATGAGGCTTGTTCCCAGAACAGGGGTCGCCGCAGGTCGCGATGGAAGAGGCCGTTGGCGACCATGCCGTGGGCGGAGGGCGGCGATGCCGTTCGGAATGTGGCCTGTGCCGTGCAGGTCACGGCCGGGAAAACCGGTTGCAGTGGGCTGAACTTCAGTCCCTGCCAGTTCGTGCCCACGGCCTTTGCGAGGAAGTCATGTCCCAATCCCGCCGCCTGAATAATGACCAGTCGTTTGCTCATCTGTATGGTTACTAACGCGTCATCGCCGTGAAAGGTTCGTTAACTTCCGTAAAACCATTTTCCAAACCAGCCCGAAACAGGAAAAAGGATCAGCAACAGGATCGCCATGCTCTGTCCGGCGGGTCCGGCGGAGGCGCACAGGGCCGCCTGGATCAGGATCAGCCCGCGGATCAGCCCGCCGATGGATTTCTGGGTCATGGACGGGGATGACGATCGGGAAAGCTGGTAACCCAGTAAGCTTGACCAGATGACGGCCATGAGGGCCAATCCCAAGGCCAGGCCTTTTGGCTGGATGATCGCCAGCAGGCCGGCCGTGAGCGTGAAGGGCATGAGCCGCGGAATCCAGGACGGAATGCCGGGGTCGCCCTCCTCGGCTTCATAACGTGCCGCGGCGGTGATGAGCGCGACATAGCCGGTCATCAGGCTGGCGGCAATCAGTGCCGGCCTGCTGATGAGTCCGGGCACCCCCAGGACGGTGGCCCCCAGCTTCTTGAGCGGATCAAACACCTTGGCGTTGACA
>JBAXRC010000046.1:0-9422 GCA_037131415.1 bacterium
GGGAGTGAGCGGGGGGGAGATTTCATCCGAAACCATGGAGCTGGTCAAGGCGCCCTCCCTGGAGCGGATCAAGGGCGATGCCAAAGCCTGTCGCGCGGGCGACCGGTTTGGCGGACGGGCGGTGACGGAAACGTTGCGTGACCCGAAGAGCGGAATCACCGTGGAATGGCGCGCGGAACTGCGCGAGGGCGCCAATTATGTCCGCTCGTTGATCACGGTAACCGGGGGCGCGACAGCCTGCGAACTCCAGAAGGTCGCCTTGCTGGATGTCAAGGGGGCAAACGCCGTTGTGATGGGGCAGGTGCCCGGATCGCCGGTCGTGATCGGCCAGACGTTCTTTGGTGTCGAATTGCCGTTTCCAAGGAGCTCGGTCGGGCCGGACGGATTTAGCAGCGCGTTCGACTGCAAGCTGCCATTGGGACAGGGGACGGTGTATACGTTTGCAACGGTAACCGGGGTGGTGCCGGAAGGGCAGCTGCGGCGCGGGTTCCTCTGTTACCTGGAGCGGGAACGGGCCAGGCCTTATAAACCCTTCCTGCATTATAATTGCTGGTTTGATCTGGAGCGCGGCGTAAACGAGAAGGATATGCTCAGCCGGATCGGGGCGTTCACCGAGGAGATGACCGTCAAACGTGGGGTGGCCATGCAGTCCTATGTGCTGGATGACGGGTGGGACGACTACAACGCCGGGTTCTGGGCGATCCACAAAACCAAGTTTCCGGCAGGGTTCGACCGGTTGGCGGCGGAACTGGATCGGGTGAAGTCCCATCTGGGCATCTGGATTTCGCCGCTGGCGGGATATGATGGGAGTGGTCAGCGTGTGGAGCAGGCCCGGAAGCTGGGCTTGGTCAGTGGCGGTTGGCTCGATCTCTCGGATCCGAAGTACTACAAGTGGTTCCGCGACACCTGCGCCAACCTGGTGACGAAGAATAAGGTGAACTATTTCAAGTGGGACAAGGCGGGCAATGGAGTGTCGCCGCATTTCATGGCCCTGCTTGCCTGCGCCAGGGAATTGCGCCAGATCAATCCCGATCTCTTCCTGAATGTCACGGTGGGCACCTGGCCCTCACCGTTCTGGCTGAATGCCATTGACAGCACCTGGCGTGAAGGTAGTGACATGGGGTGGGAAGGCAAGGGCGATGACCGGGAAATGTGGATCAATTACCGCGATGCCCAGACCTATCGGTTTGTGGTGAAACAGGGGCCCCTGTACCCGCTCAACTCCATCATGAATCATGGCGTTGTGATGGCCAGGGGGCATTTCTTTGCCGCGCGGGCTGCCAGGGCGGGCAATGAACTCCGGCATGAGGCGCGATCCTTCTTCGGATCTGGAACCGCGGTTCAGGAACTGTATATCCAGCCCGACCTGATGGCGACCTCATCGTGGGATGCGGTTGCGACGGCGGCGAAATGGGCGTATCAGAACGCCGATGTGCTGGTGGATACGCACTGGGTAGGCGGGGATCCCGCGAAGCCGGAGATTTACGGCTGGGCCTCGTGGTCACCGAAAAAGGCGATTTTGACGTTGAGAAATCCGGACGACCAGCCGCGCGAGATCACCCTGGATGCCGCTGTCGTGTTCGAGCTGCCCGCCGATGCGGCCAGGAATTTCACGATGACCAGTCCCTACGCCGATCAGCGGGTTCAGAAGGTGGAGATGGCGGCCGGCAAGCCGACACCATTCTCGCTCCAACCGTTCGAGGTGCTGGTGCTGGAGTCGAAGCCGACAAGGCTGAAATAAAGGAGGACATATGAAAGTGAAAACCCTGAGTCTTTGCAACGTACTAGGGGCGGTTCTTCTAGTGAGTTCCGGTCTAATGGCTGATCAAGGTCTTGCCGCGCCATACTCCCAGCCCACGGGGTTGCGCGTGAAGCAAGTCATCAACCAGGACTGGAAATATTTCAAAGGCGATGCGCCGGGTGCGGAACAGCCCGGGTTTGATGACGTGGCCTGGCAGGAGGTCAGCGTTCCGCATTCCTTCAGCAGTTCCGCAGGAGTCGCGAACAGCTGGTACCGGGGTCTGGGTTGGTACCGGAAGTGTTTGCCTGTGAGTAAGGACTGGAGTTCGCGCAGGGTGTCTCTGGAGTTTGAAGCCGCGTTTCAGCATGCCTGGGTTTATGTGAACGGAACGCTGGTTGGAGAACATAAGGGAGGCTACACCGCCTTTTCGTTCGATATCACCGATGCGGTTAAATTCGGCGCCACCAATCTTGTCGCGGTGAAGCTGAGTTGCGAATGGGAGCCCGATATTACGCCGCGCGCGGGGGAGCACCAGTTCTCAGGCGGTATTTACCGGGATGTATTCCTTGTCGCCACGGCTCCGGCGCATGTGACCTTTTATGGAACCGATGTCAGCTCGCCCTTCAAATGCCCCCTGACCAGTACTGCGGGGTATACCGGGCCCGCGTCCTTTGACACGGCCCCGGTTGCGGTCAGGACGGAAGTGCGGAATGACGGCCAGAAAGCCCGGACATATTCGCTCAGGAGCTTTATTGTTGACGCCTCGAACCAGGTCGTGGAGGCGAGCATGAAAAGTTCGGCAACCATCGCGCCCGGGGCCGTCTACACGTTTTCCCAGAGCGCAACACTGAAAACGTTCAGGCTCTGGTCGCCGGCCGATCCCTATCTCTACAAGGTTAAAACGGAACTGTCCGACGGGCGGAAAGTGATTGATACCTTTGAGTCGCCCCTGGGGATCCGCTGGTTCCAGTGGACTTCAACCAATGGATTCTTCCTGAACGGCAGCCGGCTTGTCCTGAAAGGGTTCAACGTTCACCAGGATCATGCCGGGTGGGTGGATGGTGTGGCGCAGAGCGGGGTCTACCGGGATGTCAAGATGTGCAAGGATGCCGGCTGCAATATCATCCGGGGTTCCCACTATCCGCACAACCAGGCGTTCACTGCCGCTTGTGACAAGCTGGGAGTCCTGTACTGGTCTGAACTCTGTTTCTGGGGTATCGGCGGATTCAATACCTCCGCCAGGGATTGGCACAGCACGGCATTTCCCCTTGCTCCCGATCAGGCGTCGTTCAAGACCAATTGTACCCGGACCTTGAAGGATATGATCCAGCAGCACCGGAACCACCCCTCAATTATCGCCTGGAGCCTGGGCAATGAGGTGGACTATACCGACCCGTCGCAGTACGAGGCTTTGAAGAAATATCTAGCTGAGTTGAGCGGGGTGGTTCATGCGGATGACCCGCAACGACCCTCGGCGCTGGGCATGGGGGGCGGGCCCTGCGGGTTTAGAGGGCTTGCGCCGCAGGTGGATGTGGCCGGATACAATGGGGACGGCATGGGGGTTTCCAATCCGGGACACCCCAATATCGTGAGTGAATATGGTTCGCCCACCGAAGACAGCCGGCCCGGGCCTGACCGCACGGTCGGCGCTCCTGAAAATCAGCCCTGGCGTGCGGGCTCGATTCTGTGGTGTGGGTTCCATCATGGAAGCCATTACAGCATGGGGCGCATGGGGTGTGTGGATTATGACCGGATTCCGCACAAATCATGGTATGGCTATCGTGAAGCCTGGGCGAAGACGCCCAAGCCGGTTTGGCCCTTGGCCGGAACGGCGGCAAAGATTCAACTGACGGCGGATGTCTATGCCAATCCCAGCTATGGCGCGGATGGGGTGCATACGGTGGCGTCCGACGGGACGGAAGATGTGATGATTGTGGCGCGCATCGTCAATGCCGCGAATGAGTGGATTGACAACAATGTGGCGGTGACGCTGAAAGTCACCTCCGGAAAAGGGCGATTCTTTACAGGGGACACCGTGACGGCCCGAACGCCGTGGGGGCTGGCGGGATTTGAATTCCGGCCCTCGAGCACTCCCGGGCCGGTGGTTATTACCGCCACAGCGCCGGGACTTGAGACTGCTACGTTGACCCTGACCGTCAAGGAGTGATACGGAGATGAATGGCATGCTGAAGATCATGGGGCTGGTCATGTTGACCTTGGTTGCCGGAGCGTATGGCGCCGGCGCCGGGGAGACCGTGTCCGGGACGGTGACCGACGTGGACAGTAATGTCTACCACACGGTTACCATCGGAACGCAGACATGGATGGTGGAGAGTCTCAGGACCACCCGCTTGAACGACGGTGGTGCGCTGGCGCTGGTCACCAATAGCGCGGCGTGGGCCAAGCTGGAAACGCCCGGGTATTGTTGGTACCTGAACGAGGATGCCGGCAGCAATAGAACATTTGGAGCCTTGTACAACTGGTACGCCGTCAATACCGGCAAACTGGCGCCGGCAGGCTGGCATGTGGCAACTGAAGAAGAATGGGGGGTGCTGGTTTCCTTTCTTGGAGGGGGAGAGATTGCCGGCGGCAAGCTGAAAGCCGCGGGAGTGTCCCTGTGGAAGGATCCGAATGTGGACGCGGACAACAGCACTGGATTTTCCGCGCTTCCCGGCGGCCTGCGTGATCAGGAAGGTGTGTTTACGGACCGGGGGCTTGCCGGGGCGATGTGGACCTCAACCGAATACGATATTACCATCTCGAAATACTTCAACGTGAAGTATGACAGTGCTGAACTTGACCGGGGCGGCATACGGAAAAAGTGCGGCCTCGGTGTCCGTTGCATTAAGAATCATTCACCGGGCCAGAATGCGGCGATCCGGTGGCTTGAGGGACAGATCAACCCGGGCACGAAACTCGTGTCAAGCTACGCCGGGAATCCAACCTGCTGGCTCTATGACCAGGCGCTTGCGGTGATTGCCTTCGCGGAAGCGGGCGGGCCGTACACTCGCCAGGCACGGGAGATTCTCCAGTTCCTGGAGGATCACAGGAATCAGCCTTCGAAGGATGAATGCTATTGGTACTTTGCCTACGAAGCCGACGGGAAGCAGGGAGGGGAATATACGACCACCGCGGTCAACGCATGGACTGTACTCGCCACCCTCTACTACGAAGCAAAGACCGGCGACAAGCGTTTCCGTCCCATGGCTGAAGCGGCCTTGAACTGGATTCAACACCGCTGCCTGAAGTCGATCAAGGGCAAGGAAGGCGTTGTCATGGCTGACCGGAACTACGCCCTCACCCCATATGACGACACGACGGTTTTTTCCACGGAGCACAATCTGGATGCCTACTCGGCCTTTTACCACATGGGCATCCTGACGGGGGGGGAGCGCTACCTTAAGACTGCCGCCGGGCTGAAATCGTTCCTCCGGGACGTTCTCTGGGATGGGCGGCGTTTTCGCGGTGGCTGCGATATCACCGGGCAGCGCAATGAGGCCTTCTATCTCGATGCGCAGTCCTGGGGGGTGCTTGCGCTGGGCCCGGAATATGGGAGCGGCTTGCCGTTGGCGGAAGAAAAATGCCTGGTCACCAACAAGACGCACACGCTCAACAACAAGACGGTCACCGGAATCGCAGGGTTCACGGAATGGACGGGGACGAGCCATTACTGGGCGGAAGGTACTGAAGGCCTAGTGGCCGCCTGGCTGATGACAGGCCAAGCCGGCAAGGCGGCCTTCTATCACCAGCAAACATGGCGATTGGCGGAAGGTGTGGCGGCTGATTCCCGCCACAACAAACTGGGCATTCCCTATGCAACCCCGGACGCTGTTGGAGTGTCCGTCAAGGAGTCGGTTGCCGGCACGGCGTGGTTCTATTTCAACGAACGAGGCGTGAATCCCTTCCGCCCACCTTTAAAACAGGTAAGCCAATGAACATCACCCTACGGCCCCTCACGTCCTTGCTTCTGTTGTCCGTTGCCCTTGCCAGTGAGACTCTATCCGCCGAGTCCCTCTCGGCGCCGGAAGAGCCAATGAGTGTTTGGTTTGCGGCGCCGGGCAATTCCTTTCATGAAGCGACCGTTCTCGGGAACGGGCGTCTGGGTGCCATGGATCTCGGGGGCGTGTCGCGGGATCGCATTGTGCTCAATGAATCTTCGCTCTGGTCGGGCGGTTCCTACGATGCCAACAACTATGAGGGCTACAAGTGCCTCCCGGAGGTCCGCGCGAAACTCTTTGCCGGTGATACTTCCGGCGCCTGGGATGCGCTCGGGAGCGGTTTTCGCTATGCTGCCGGTGTATCTGGCTGTCGCGATAGCAGTCAGTTCGGCTGCTACCAGACTCTTGGCGACCTGACCGTAACGATTAAAAAAGAAGGCGCAGCGCCCACCGGTTATCGTCGTGATCTCAACCTGATGACCGGAGTCGCCACCACGCGTTACACGCAGAATGGCGTTGGTTATATCCGTGAGTTGGTGGTTTCCAAACCAGACGAAGTCATGGCCCTGAGATTCAAAGCCGATAAGCCGGGCGCGCTGTCATTCACGGCGGCACTGTCACGGGCGCGGGACGTTGCCATCCGTGCCGATGGCAACATCCAGGTCATGGAAGGACAACTGCCGTTCAACAAGCCCGGTGGTGGCGGCCAGGGGATGCGGTATCAGGCGCTGCTCGGTGCCAGCGCAAAGGGCGGCACGGTGACCGTCACAGACCAGGGATTGACAGTCGAAGGCGCTGACGAAGTCACTCTGATTGTTTCCGCGGGAACAGACTGGGTCAACAAGGAGTTTTCCGTTCTCGCGCGCAAGCGGTTCGATGCCGCCCTGGCGAAATCGTTTGATACGATCCGCGACGCTGCCGCAGCGCATCACCGCGGTTTCATGGGCCGTGTCCGGCTGGTTCTCCCGGAGGGGCCGAACTCGAAACGTCCCACACCTGAACGTGTCAGGGCGCAGGAAGGAAAGCCCGATCCCGCCCTTGCGGCGCTTTACTACCAATTTGGCCGTCATCTGGTGGTCTCCGGTTCACAACCCGATTCGCAGTTGCCAACCAATTTACAGGGCATCTGGGCCGAGGAATACGACACGCCCTGGCGGGGCGACTTCCACAGCAACATCAACCTCCAGATGAATTACTGGCCGGTCGAGGCGGCCAACCTGTCCGACTGCCACATGCCCCTGATGCGCTTCATCAGGAACGTGTCGCAGGAAGGCCGAAAGACCGCGAAGGCGTATTTCAATGCCCCTGGCTGGCTGGCCTTCCACACCCAGAACCCCTGGTATGACACCGCGCCGAGTTATCTGCCGGCCTGTATCGGGCCAACTTGCGGGGCTTGGCTGTCTCAGCATATCTGGCTTCATTATGCGTTTACACAGGACAAGGAATTTCTCCGCGAATATTATCCCGTCATGCGTGGCGCCAGCGAGTTCATGCAGGCCATGCTCGTCGAGAATCCGAAGACCCGCGAGCTGGTGGTCTTGCCTTCAAACTCGCCGGAGAACAGTTATGCTTATACCGGCAAGGACGGCAGGAGGAAGACCACGGCCCTTTGTATCGGCGCCACGTTCGACCAGCAGATCACCCGGGATCTCTTCAAGAATACAGCAGCCGCTGCACGCATTCTTGGCATTGATAAAGACTTTGCCGGGCAACTGGAAGAAAAACGGGCGAAACTCGCGCCTACTCGCGTGAATGCCGATGGCCGGATCATGGAATGGATGGAGGACTTCGAGGAGACCGATGTGACTCACCGGCATTGTTCGCACCTCTGGGGGTTGAGCCCGGGCAACGAAATCAATCCTTCAACCCCGGAGCTGTTCAAGGGGGCGCGTCTTTCGCTGGAGCGGCGCGGGGATGCTTCCACCGGCTGGTCCATGGCCTGGAAGGCGAATTTCTGGGCGCGCTTGCATGACGGGGATCGGGCTGAAAAACTTCTCTCCATGTTGATCGGGCGCGGCGCTCCGAACCTGTTCTGTCTCCATGCTCCGTTCCAGATTGACGGTAATTTCGGCGGCTGTGCGGCCGTTTCCGAAATGCTGCTGCAGAGCCAGGAAACCACCGCGGACGGCCAGACTGTGCTTGACCTGCTGCCCGCGCTCCCGAAAGCCTGGCATACCGGCAAGGTCAGCGGACTCCGCGCCCGGGGCGGCTTTGAGGTGGATATGGAGTGGGAGCGGGGGAACATTGTGAAGTTGACCGTCAAGTCCAGCACGGGCAACCGGTGCCGGATCCGGGCAGGCGTGCCGCTCAAGCTGGAGGGGTTGTCCAGTCCAAGGGTGAAGACCGTCGGAGTCAATACGATTGAATTTAAAACCAGATCGGGCAGTATATACCGTTTTTCGGCGCACGGCCTGTCTGGCAAGTGATGCGCTGAAGAGGGAATTTGTCATGATGATGAGCAAATCTCGTTTAGTCTCAGTGTGTACAGGAGTTGCCCTCGCCAGCCTGGTTGTGGCGCCTTTGGAGCTCCAGGCCTCCTGGTACGGGGAGAATGTTGAAAATGGCTCGGATGTGATGATGATGGATGTGTGCTGGCCTTTCTGGCCGGAAAGCACCTACTCCGCCCTCTGGAATTTCGGGGTCAATCCCACGGGGATCGGCGGCTACGGCGGGTTCGCCAACGGGATTCCCTCCGTCCCGCCGGATCACCGGCCCAATTTGGATCCCGCGGTCCAGGCGGCATTCCATCCCGGCTCGGTGTGGTCGTTCTGGGGCGGGAGCAAGGACGGTGAGCCTGTTCGTGTCGTCGCCTCGTCGGAATACACCTATCCCCGCCAGTATGTCAACGAAGGGGCCAGCGGATCGCTTGGCGCCTCAAGCTGGCCTTTCATGAAGAACGGGGAATGGTACACCATGATGATGCGGGTGTGGGAGCCGGTGGGGGTCACCAACGCCCAGTATTGTTATGTCGGGCGCTGGATCAAGGATGTCCGCACCGGGCAATGGTACCTGTATGGCATTGTGCGGATACCGGTGCCAGGGACGTCATTCCAGGGCAATAACGGCTTCCTGGAGGATGTGGGGAATGGCGGACGTTCGGTGCGTTCACTGTACCGGCGGCTGGGGTACTGCCGCAAGGACGGGCAGTGGCGCTCCTCGAACAAGGTCACCATCAATGTGGATCCCAAGAACGGGCAGTTTGACAATTACTGGGTGGTGGAGGCCAGGCCGGAAGGTGATCACGAGTTCCTGGCGATGGAGTTGTCGTGGAACAAGGCGATGGTGCCCCTGAAGTTGTCCGGAGCCCCGCTGGAATTCGGCAAGACGCATTCGTTTACAGTCAAGCAGCCCGTCCAGCCGACGCTCGACAAGCCGCAAGTGGCTTCGGTGTCCGCCGAGTCGAATGGCCGGCAGGTGCTGGTGAGCTGGGAACTGGCGGCCGCGTCGTCGCCCCAGTTCCTCTATCGCATCGAGGTTTTCAATAACGCCGCGTGCAAGGGCACGCCTCTGGCGGTGAAGCAGGAACGGATGCCGACGGTGCGTAAGGTGCTTCTGGATGCGGCGGTGTCGCGCCCCACGGTGCGCTTTACCCTCACCGATGTCTTCGATCAGCCGATTGAACCGGTGATCCTTGCCGCCAAAGCCGTAGCCAAGCCGGCGCCCGCGACCTCCGTCACGATGGCGCCGGGATTGGGCTATGAGTTGCTCAATAACTTCAAGGCGCAGGGGATGCTGTCGCTCAC
>JBAXRC010000047.1:0-9409 GCA_037131415.1 bacterium
GCGCGGTCCGTTTCGTGGCGGAAGGCGATGGCGGTGATGCGGCGAACGCCCTGCGCCCGGGCGGACTGCGCCAGGAGCAGGGGGTAATCGCCTTTCCCTGCCAGCAATACGATTTCGGTGATGCCTTTGGGGATTCCCGGCCAGGCGTTTGAAGGTGTGAGGGCGTTCATCATCAGATTGTTGCCAGGATCCGGCGGCCTTCATCCAGGAAGATGCCCTGCAGGTTCATGCGGAGCGCCTGGGGATTGGAGGCATACATCATGCCCTCTTCCTGGGAGACCATGCCGCTCTTGATCAGGTTATAGATGGATTGGTTAAAGGTCTGCATGCCGTCATCAACCCCGGTCTCGATCGCGGCAGGGAGGATGTCGAGCTTGTTCTTTTCCAGGAGCTTGCGGACGGTGGGGGTGTTGATCAGGATTTCCACGGCCGGGATTACTCCGCCCTGACTTCCCCTAACCAGGCGCTGGCAGATGACGGCTTGCAGGTTGCTGGCAAGGTTGAGTCGAACCTGATCCCACTCGGCGGCGGGGAAAAATTCCAGAAGGCGCTGCACGGCCACGGCGGCATTCGAGGAGTGGAGCGTGGTGAGAACCATGTGTCCGGTCTCGGCGGCGGCCAGCGCCGTCCGGAAAGTCGTCTGGTCGCGCATTTCCCCGATCACGATCACATCGGGATCCTGGCGCAGGACGTGCTTGAGGGCCGCCTGGAAGCTCATGGTATCCAGTCCGACCTCACGTTGCGAGATGATGCATTTCTTGTCCTCGAAAAGGTATTCGATGGGATCCTCGATGGTGATGACCCGGAGATTTTCCGTGTCGTTCATGTGGTTGAGCATGGCGGCCAGGGTGGTTGATTTTCCGCTGCCCGTGGCGCCGCTGACGATCACAATGCCCCGGTCGGAAGAGGCGATCTTCTTGATGGAGTCGGGGAGATTGAGCTCCTCCGTGGTGGGGACCTTGGTTTTGACGTGACGGAAAGCGAGTGCGGGATGGCCCTGGCTTGTGAAGGCATTGACGCGGAAGCGGCCGGCTCCCGCCACGGAATACGAGAAATCCGCTTCATGCTGTTCCTGGTAATATTTCACCAGATGATCGGGGAGAATATGCTGGATGGCGATCTGCAGATCTTCAGGGGTCAGGGGGGGGGCATCGGTGAATGTCAGGGCGCTGTGCAACCGGAGGATGGGGCTTTGCCCGACTTTGAGATGGATATCCGAGGCATGCAGGGCTGTCGCCTGCAGAAGGAAGTCATCTATATCAAACATGGATATCTCCTATTCAAGAATTGCCGGAATCAAAGCACAAGGAGCGGATGAGCGCAAGAATTCAGAATCGCCCTTGACGGTTCGAAGGGGAGATGGGAGAAAACAGGCATGAGCAAACACGCCAAAGAAGGTTATTATAAGTTCAATCCCCGTTTTGTGGGGGTCGCTGAATTCTCGCCCTCCGTCCTTGCGGACTTGAACCGTTGCCGGGACCGCCTGTTCGCGTTGCGGCTGGTGGGGATGTTCCAGGAAGGCGAACTCAAGGGGATCGGGTATGGCAATCTCAGTGTCCGCACGCCGGGCGGGTTTGTCATCACGGCAACGCGGACAGGCGGGTTTCCCGTGCTGGGCGCGGAGCACTACACCGAGATCGTGAAGGTGGATGTGGACCGCAATGCGGTGGACTTCCGGGCTGTGGTCGAGACGACCACCCCGTCCGCGGAATGCATGACGCATGCCATGTTCTATCAGGCGGATCCCGCGGTGGGTGCGGTCATCCATGTGCATCACCTGGAGTTCTGGAAGCGGTTGCTTGACCGGGTTCCCACGACGGCCCGTGAGGTGGAATATGGCACCCCCGACATGGCCCGCGAGATCCTTCGCCTGTATCGCGAGACCGATCTCTCCACCCGGAAGCTGGCCGCCATGGGCGGGCATGAGGAGGGGGTCATTTCAATCGGAAAAGACCTGGATGAAGCCTGCGCTGTCCTCCTTGCCGCCTACGGGTGAGCCTTTCGGTCTCTAGTCTCGACACCGTCGCACGGTTGCGTTAATTTGTCCGCCTTTTTGGGGAATGGATCAAAGCTATGAATGCACAGGATATCATTGCGTTGAAGGAGCGGGGGCTGGCTGAGGCGGCTCAGGCCGCGACCCTGGCGGAGATCGAGGCGGTCCGCGTCAAGTACATGGGTCGGAAGGGATTGCTTCAGGATGTCATGGATGGGCTTAAGTCGGTTCCGCCTGAGGAACGCCGCGACTTCGGCCGTGCCGCGAATGAGCTCAAGCAGGAGCTGACGGCGCTTCTGGACGGGCGGAAGGCCGCCTTGTCGGCGGCCGAAAAGGCGGCGGGTCGGAAGCAGTTCGATGTGTCTCTGCCCGGCGCCTGGCGGGGGCTTGGCACGCGCCATCCCGTGACGCAGGTCATTGAGGAGACGATCCGCATCTTCAGTATGCTCGGTTTCACCGTGGCCGATGGTCCGGATATTGAAACCGAATACCACAACTTTGACGCGCTCAACACCCCGGCGGACCACCCGTCGCGCGATACGCAGGACACCTTCTGGCTGGACGGCAAGACGCTACTCCGCACGCAGACCTCGCCTGTCCAGATCCGGGTCATGGAGCGGTGCAAGCCGCCAGTCCGCATCATCGCGCCAGGCCGCTGCTACCGGCGCGACACCACGGATGCCACGCATAGCGCCAATTTCCACCAGGTGGAGGGCTTGTATGTGGACCGCAAGGTGTCCATGGCCGATCTCAAGGGCGACATCACGTTCTTCGCCCGTGAAATGATGGGGCCGGATGTCAAGGTGCGGTTCCGTCCGCATTTCTTCCCCTTTACCGAGCCCAGCGTCGAATACGATTTTTCGTGCCATGTCTGCGGAGGATCCGGTTGCCGGGTCTGCAAGCACAGCGGCTGGATCGAGATTTCCGGGGCGGGCATGGTGAACCCCAAGGTGTTCAACATCGTCGGCTATGATCCGGAGGCCTTCACCGGCTATGCCTTCGGCATGGGTCTGGAACGGATCGCCATGATCAAGTACGGCATTGAGGATATCCGCCTGCTCTACGACAACGACGTGCGGTTCCTGGGGCAATTCTCCTGAGGTATTTACTATGAAACTCCCATTGAGCTGGTTGAAGGATTATGTGGATGTGGACCTCGCCCCCAAGGAGCTGGCCTCGCTGCTGACGTTCTCCGGGACGGAAGTGGAGGGGATCCGGACCATTGGCGGTGATTTCACCGGGATCGTGGTCGGGGAAATCCTCACCTGTGAGCGGCATCCGAATGCCGACCGGCTGACGGTCTGCCAGGTGAACAGCGGGACGGAAATGCTGACCGTGGTCTGTGGCGCGCCGAATGCCGCCGCGGGACTGAAGGTGCCCTTGGCGGTCATCGGGGTTACGCTGCCCAATGGGTTGAAGATCAAGAAGGCCAAGGTGCGCGGCGTCGAGTCCTTCGGCATGATGTGCGCGGCGGATGAACTGGGGTTGTCCGAGGATCACAGCGGACTCATGGTTCTGCCTGCCGATACCCGGGTTGGCACCCCCTTCACCGAGATCGCCGGTCCGCCGGAGACGGTACTCGAGCTTGAGGTTACCCCGAACCGGCCCGATTGCCTGAGCATCATCGGCATGGCGCGTGAGGTGGCGACGCTTCTGGGCAAGCCGCTCAGGATTCCCTCTCCCGTGGTGAAGGAGGAGTCCCGTTCCGTCGAGAGTCTCGCCTCCGTGGCCCTTGAGGATCCCGCAGGCTGTCCCCGCTATACCGCGCGGGTGTTGTCCGGTATCACGATTGCGCCGAGTCCCTCCTGGATGCAGCGCCGCCTGGCGGCGGCGGGAATCCGGCCGATCAACAACGTGGTGGATGTCACCAACTATGTGATGCTGGAATGTGGCCAGCCGCTCCATGCGTTTGACTATGAATTGCTGGACGGGCACCGGATTGTCGTGCGCCGGGCGAAGCCGGGCGAGACGATGAGCACGCTCGACGGGGCAGTGCGGGAAATCAACCCGGAGATGCTGATGATTGCCGATGGCCGCCGCCCCGTGGCCGTGGCCGGGGTCATGGGCGGGGCGGGGAGCGAGATCCGTGGCGTGACGAAGACCGTCCTGCTGGAGAGCGCGTATTTCAAGCCGTCGGATATCCGCAAGACGTCCAAGAAGCTCGGGTTGTCCACCGATTCCTCCTATCGTTTCGAGCGCGGGGTCGATGTCGAGAATATCGAGTGGGCGAGCCGGCGGGCGGCCCAGCTGATGGTGGAACTGGGTGGCGGCGTCGCGGCGAAGGGCTGCATTGACGTGTTTCCGTCGAAACCGGCACGCGGCCAGGTGACGCTGCGGTTTGACCGCGCCCGCGACTTGCTGGGCATTGCGATCACGAACGACCAGGTCGTTTCGATCTTCAAGGCGCTGGGACTGGGGATTGTCTCCCGGGATGCCGTGTGCTGTGTGGCCGAGATCCCCGCGTACCGGGTCGATCTTTTGCAGGAAGCCGATTTGATCGAAGAGATCGCCCGCATTCACGGACTCGACAAGATTCCGTCGCCATCACCCGTGGCGAAAATCGTGCCTGGAACCGAGGACCGGGCAACCCGGGCCTTGCTGGCGTTCCGCGGCAACCTGGTCGGGTTGGGATTGTCGGAAATCATGAATTACAGTTTCCTGTCCGAGAAGCTGCTCGATCTGGTCGGCTTTGGCGAGGCGGCCAAACGCGTGGTGCTGCCGAATCCCATCAGCGCGGATCATACCGTTTTGCGTGATTCCTTCATTCCCCAGATGATCGAAACCCTCGGGAAAAACCGTGCCCGGCAGGCGCGCGAGGCTGCGTTGTTCGAGCTGGGACGGGTATTCTGCAAGGATGAGGCCGGCCGCAATGTCGAGGTTGACCGTGTTTGCGTCGGCCTGATGGGCCCCGTGGGGCGGCCCGGCATGCTCAAGTCCCAGCCGGTGAAGGATGAGGAGATGTTCCAGTGGATCAAGGGGATCCTGGAATCGCTTCTTGCCGCCCAGCATGTGCCTTCCATTGTCAGCGGCGGGCTCAGTCGCCCTGATGTCACCTTGTCGATGATGTCGAGCCCCTGCTTCGAGGAGGGCCGCTCCGTGCTCATCCGCATCGCGGGCGCCAACTGTGGAGTGATGGGGCTGGTGGGCGACCGTGTCCGCGCTGAATGGCGCCTGACGGATCCTGTCGCCGTCCTGGAACTGGATCTCGCGCCGCTCCTGGCGAATGCCCTTCGCATCCCGGTATCCCGTGCGATAGGAACGTTTCCCTGCGTGGACCGCGATGTGGCGATGGTGGTGGAGGACGGGGTTTCCCACGAGGCGATTGTGGCGACCATGTGGAAAGCCGCGCCGCCGGAGCTGGTGGATATCCGTCTGTTTGACATCTATCGCGGCGAGAATCTCGGGAAGGGTCGCAAGAGCGTGGCCTATTCCCTGACCTATCGTTCCATGGAAAAGACCCTGACCGACGAGGTGGCCAACGCTTTCCACGACAAGGTGAAGGCCGCCCTGAAGACCGAACTGGCTGCCGAGTTCCGGGAAAGCTGATGGTTTCCCTATACGATCAAACGGCGCTCGAGGCCCTGCGGAAAAGGTTACGGCTGGATCCGCGGGTTATCCGGAAAGTGCGGAGTATTTTCCTGCGTTCGTTTGGGGGAAGCGTTCAGGCGCTGGAGTCGGTTCCGGAGGCGAATCGTCCTGACCTCGTCGAGGCCGTCAGGTTCCATGAGCTCGAACTGGCTGAATCGCGGCATTCGGCCCGGGATGGCGCCAGCAAGTTGCTCTTCAGGACGCGTGACGGACAATCCATCGAAAGCGTTATTCTCCGCATTGCCACCGGCCGTTCCTCGGTATGTGTGTCCTCCCAGACCGGTTGTGCGGCGGGTTGCCTCTTTTGTGCAACGGGCAGGCTGAAGGGGGTGCGCAACCTGACCACGGCCGAAATATTGGATCAGGTTGTCCGCGCCGGGGAAGCGCTGGCGGGTGAGGGGCGCCGTCTTCGCAATGTGGTTTTCATGGGGATGGGAGAGCCGTTCCATAATGAGGACAACCTGTTTACGGCCCTCGGGCAGCTTGAAGGCGCGGACGGGTTTCACCTGTCGGGCAGGCATCTCCTGGTTTCCACCCTGGGGATTCCGGATGCCATCAGTCGGTTGTCGCGTTCTTTTCCCGGGGTGGGGTTGGCGGTAAGCCTGCACAGTGCCCGTCAGGAGATGCGGGATACCCTGATGCCGCTGACACGGCGTTGGCCGCTTGCCGAACTCCGTCAGGCGATCCTGGAGCGGAACAAATCGGGTCAGCCGGTGATGATTGAAATACTCATGCTGGACGGCATGACGGATACTCCAGCCGACCTGGTGGCGTTGACGGAATGGCTGTCCGGCCTGGATGTTCATGTGAATCTGATTCCCTATAACCCTCCACTCGGGGCAGGGGAGGCCGCTATCAGAGGATCGTCTGAATCAACAGTGAGCTCCTTTCTAGCCGGGCTCAAGAAGGCCGGGTTCAAGGCGACGCGCCGTTATTCCCTGGGTTCCGACATCGGTGCCGCCTGCGGGCAATTGGCTCTTCGCCAATAGAACACTAGAACTGCACTTTGGGTGCCTGGCGCTCGGCGGGGGTTTCCAGTTCAAACAGGGTGGCTGCGGCGAATCCGAAGTTGTTGGCGACGAGAACATTCGGGAAGGTCTCGCGGGCGGTGTTATACATCATGACGGCGTCATTGTAGGCTTGTCGCGCGAACGAGATCTTGTTTTCGGTTGTGGTCAGTTCCTCGGTCAACTGCATCATGTTCTGGTTCGCCTTCAGGTCAGGATAGGCTTCGGCGACGGCCATGAGGCGCCCGAGGACACCGGCCATCTGGCTTTCAGCTTGGATGAGCCCCTGCATGGCGGCGGCATCCGAGGGATTGGCGGCGGCCCGCTGGTTGGCCCCATAGGCCTGATTGCGGGCCGCGATCACGGCCTCCAGGGTTTCCCGCTCATGCTTGATGTAACCCTTGGCGGTTTCAACCAGGTTCGGGATCAGGTCATACCGTCGCTTGAGTTGGACGTCAATCTGGGCGAAAGCGTTTTTAAACTGGTTCCGGAGGGTAACCAACCGGTTGTAGATGCCGATCAGGAACAGGACTAAAATGACTACCGCACCCAGGATCACAAACATAATCTTGCTCATGGTACCATCTCCCTGTCTCCGTCATTTGGACGGTTTCGTTGCCGAGTCTTATAGCGCGTCGCCTCAGCAGGGGCAATGTAAAACCAAAGCGGTCAGCAATGGGTTGGAGGGGGTGCCCCGCCACCTTGCGTGGCGGAAACGAGCCTTTTTGCAACCCGTGGCACAAGGCCACGGGGACGCCCCCACACCCGCTGATCAAAGTATCGCTTGTCATGATCAGCTTCGGTTTTCTATTGTATAGCCGTCTTTTTGATCCCGGATCAAGTATCAGGCTGGTGTCATGCTGAAAATAAGAGTAAGTTGGTCCTGAATGAACAACGAGCGTCCAAGGTTTGAGCGCGAAAGGGAAACCCTGCAGGCGATGATCCGCATCTGCTGCCGGGATTTGCACCATTCCGGAAAGACCCTGTGCGAGGGGTGTCAGGAGCTTGAGGACTACGCCCTGGCGCGGTTGGATAACTGCACCTTCGGTCCCGACAAGCCGAAGTGTGCCGATTGTCCGATCCATTGCTACAAGCCTGCCATGCGTGACCGTATTCGCATGGTGATGCGGCATTCCGGACCGAAAATGCTCGTCAAGCATCCGATGCTGGCGTTAGGACATGTCATGGATGGTGTCTTCCATCAGCCTTTAAAACCCACCAGGAAGCCGACATGAAAGCCGATTCCTCCACCGTTGATGCTGATCTCCTGGTTGCCCTCCAGAAGGGACTGCCTCTGGAAATTCGGCCTTTTGCCGCGGTCGGGGCCCTGCTGGGTTTGTCCGAGGACGATGTCCTGTCGCGTCTTCGCGTGTTGTTCGAGACAGGCGTTGCCCGCCGGTTCGGTGCGGTATTTGATTCCCGTAGCCTGGGCTATGACAGTACCCTTTGTGCCGCTGATATTCCAGAGGAGGACCTCGTGGCGGCCACGGCGCGCATTACGCCGCACCCCGGCATCACGCATTGCTATGAACGGAAGGGGCGTCCCAACCTCTGGTTCACGCTGACTGCCCCAGCTGACCAGTTGGAGTCGGAACTGGCGCGTATTTCCGCGGCACTCGGACCGTATCCAGTGTTGAACCTGCCTGCGCTGCAGAAATTCAAGATCGAGGCCGTCTTCGGGAAGAGTTCACAGGAAGACAAGGGGGGTGAAAGGTGGACCGCGACCTCCGGGCGCGGGCAAGGCGCAACAGGTTCCTCTTCAGGTGAAACGCCGCCCGGAGGTCGGCGTCCACCGGTGTTCTCCGTGCATGAACGGGCTGTTATCCGTGCCCTGCAGGGGTCGATTTCCGTCGAGCGGGCCCCCTTTAGTTCTGTTGCCCGGAAGGTGGGTATGGATCCGGAGGAGCTTCTGCAGCTTTTGCGTCGCTGGCAGCAGGAGGGCGTGATCCGCCGCGTTGCGCTGGTGGTGCGTCACCGCGAGCTTGGGTTTTCGGCCAACAGCATGTGTGTGTGGAAGGTGGCGCCAGAGGCGCTGGTGGCGGCAGGCCAAAGCATGGCGCGCAGTTCGCATGTGACCCATTGCTATGAGCGGCCGGCATCGCCTGCGTTTCCCTATAACCTCTACGCCATGATCCATGCCCAGTCTCCGGAGGGTGCGGTGGAGATTTTCAAGGCTCTGGGGCGGGATGCCGCCCTGCCTGAAGGGACCATGATGTGGTCTGTCAGGGAGTTCAAGAAATCGAGCCCCATCTTTTTTTGTGAATCAGAGGTCAAACTGGGGGTGCCCCCCTCATGACTCCGCTACCCGTAAGGAAGGCGATCCTCTTTGCCGCGGCGGGAACCTCCTACGCCGACGCCATGAAAACCTTTGAGGGGATCGGACTTGCCGCCGCCGCCCGTTTTCCCGGCATTCCCCAGCGCTGGGCCTATACATCCTCCGGAGTACGCCGGAAACTCGCCGCGCGGGGAGTTCATGTTGATGATCCCGCCCAGGCGCTGGCCGCCATGACGGCTGAAGGGTTCACGCATATCGCCGTCCTGTCGCTGCACCTTTCCGAAGGCATGGAATACCGCGAGCTGGCGGAAACCGTTCGCTCCCATTCCGACCGAGCCAGGCTCAGTCCGCCTTTCCTGACGAATGAGCAGGATGCCCGCCGCATCCTTTCCGCCCTCCTGGCCAGTTTGCCCGCCGAGGTTGCCGGGGATGACGCCATCATCCTGGTCGCGCATGGCAGTCTTGAGCCCAAGGCGATTGAGACCCTCCATGCCACGGTAAGCCTCTGCCGGCAGGTTGACCGCCGCCTGAATCTCGGTATGATAC
>JBAXRC010000048.1:0-9343 GCA_037131415.1 bacterium
GCGCAAGCAACGCGAAGAAACCGAACAGCAATCGGAAAAGAAAATCTCGCTAGCTCCTCCCCCTCCCCCTCCCGAGGAGCCAGCCCCGGAACCTTCCGAAGAAACCACTGAACCCGCACAACGATCCTGGGGCCTCCTCATCGGCCTCAGCCTGGCCGGCCTCCTGGCCATCATCGCCATCGTCTGGCTTCTGTTCTTCGGGCTGAAACTCTGGAAAAAGGATCCCGCCGCAAGCACCATTCCCGCGGCCGCAACCTCAAAGGTGACCAACACGACCACCGCCATCAAGCCAGTGCCCGCACCGGTCAAACCCGAACCACCACCTGCGGCGAAGCCCGTGACGGCGACGATTCCGGTGGCGACCAACACACTGTCGGTTGCCCCCCCGGTCACCGCTCCGCAAGCGGTCAGCACCAACCCCGTCGCAGCCACATCAGCGGTTGCCCAGGCCACCGCTCCGGCGGCCATCGTTGCCCCCGTAAAAATGCCCATGCCGGTACTGTGGCCCCGTCTTACCGTCTCCGGGGTCATCGGAAGCTCGAAAAACGGCCATAGTGCGGTCATCATCAACGGGCAGATGCTGAGCCCGGGCGACTTGATTGAGGGGGTCAGGATCCTCAGCATTGAGAAGCAACGGGTCAAGCTCTCGCTGCAGGATGAATTCCGGTACGTGTCCGTAGGCTCCTCTACGGAGTAGGAGCCGCCGGCGTTCCTTCAGCCTTCGTCGGTTCCTTGCGGCTGAGCCGCTCGATCATGGCGTCAAAGTCAGCCGGCAACGCCATGAAATAATGGCAGCGCCGGTGTGTCAGGGATTCCGCTTTTTCCCGTAACGATTTATTGTAGGGATTCAGCAGAACCACCAGGACATCCGACCCCATCATCTCAAAGGCCATGACCCCGTAGCGAACCATGAACTCACGCGGAATCATGCTGAAAACTGGTTCCTGAACGTCAAACAGGGCAAGAGGGATGACCGGAACACCCGAATCGCGCGCGGTAAACGCGAGGACCCGTTCCAGGTTCCGGTTGGCGCGGTCATGAAGCGCATGAAGGACAGACACCGTGACCAGGGCTGAATTTGACGAAATAGTGCTCAAATCCTGCGCCACGAACGCATACTCCTCCTGACTCAATTCACCCGCCTGGAAAAGGGTCCATGCAAAGGAAAGCTCAGCCGCCACATGCGAACTCCGCCGCTCGGATTCTTCCACCATGCGGGATTCCGCTTCGTGCTGCTCGGTGGTGATGCTGAATTCCTTCACCTGGGGCGTTCCCGCCGCAAGAAAGGAATCAATCCGCGCCAGCGTCACGCGGGCGATGGGATCCGTGTCTGAAATCCGCGCCACGCGTTCCCTCAGCAACTCCGCGGCATCCCGGTCGCCCGCGTCGAGAACCACATTGACCAGCCGGGTCAGGTATTCACGGGCCCGGGAGAGGTCGCCCACTTGTTCGTAGGCATGCGAAAGAGCTTCCAGCGAAACCTTGTCGTCGGGAATCGTCTCGACGATCTGCTCGAACGCGGCAATGGCATTCCACACCCGGCTCTCGAGGTCTTCCTGCTGGTGGCTTTCGTCTGGACTCGGCATAATAACCCTGTAAAGAAAACACAATCGTGATTGATCAGCGCATCCTACGACAGACCTCCATCAATGTCGAGTCTGCCTTATGTTTCCGCAGATACGGCTTACCACCGCAGGGAAATAAACGCATCCACCGTAGTCCGGTCGTAAATAGGCCCCCCTTGGTAGCCGATGTCGGCTCCGGCGCTTAACCTGGAGGTGAAGTTGTAGCCGGCTGCCGCGCGGGTGCCCCACACAAAACGCCAGTCTGTATCACGTTCCTTGGCATAACCGGCCTGACCGCTGACCTGGCCGCTCCATTTCAGGCCAGTCGCCTGAAGGGCTCCATACAGCTGGTGCTGCTGCAACTGCTCTGGAGACCAGTATTCAGCAACCTTATCCGTACTGTCAGCCAGACGCCAGGCATACCCGGCGCCCAGGTAGGGGGTTTCCTTGATGCGCCGGATGATCCGGCCATCCACCCACCAGGTGTTGTTGTCATCGCTCCGCTCCGTATAGGCCGCATTCACGAAACAATCCCAGAAATCATACACACGGGAATAGGTCTCAAGACCCTCACGGCGGGCCGTAATCCCCTTTCGAAGCGCCTCGAGCGTTTCCATCATGTCCCGGCGGCTCGTCAACTCGACATGGCCGTGCAAAGCGGGATTCGGAAGATGCAGGCGAGTCTGCCAGCCCGTGATATCAGGTAACGAATCCATTATCCATTCTTGCAACCCAGCCTCCAACCAAACCTCGGGAGCCACATATGACACGAACCCGATCCCCGCCTGCACGCCCTCCTCGCTGCCAAGCCCCTTCCGTTTCCATTCATGACGGCTCATGACGGCATTCCAGCGCAACGCATCCGTGACCGGCCCCTGGGCCTCTCCGCCAGCCTCCCAGTAACGGCGATCCTCATTGTCACGCCAGGCGCCGCCCTGGACCGAGGCCGTCGGGCGCCGCATCTCCACAGCCTTTTCAAGCAAGCGGGCGGGCCGCGTATCGTCGGCTGGCGCCAGAACCACCGCCTCGCGGGCTTTCTGCAACGCCACCGGGATATCCCCCGCCATCGCCGCATTAGCCGCCTCATTAAACGTCGTCTCAAAGGGATTGGCACCCGCCTCACGGGCTTTCCGGAACCAATGCGCCGCCGCCTCGCTCTGACCATGCCAATAGAAAAGTTTGGCCAGTTCCAGGCGGGCACGAACTACGGGGTTCGCCTGCTTGAGATGGTCCGCCAGCGATTGCGAACCCCAGGAAGCCGGAACGGCTTTCGCGGGCAGCCGCAACGGGTCCTCCTCCCCTGAAATGAAGCCGTTATCGTCCCGGCAGAACGCGGCGTCAAACACCTTCCCAACAAGATTCGACAAGGCGCTCACCACCAGCGGATCCGTATCCAACGACAATTGCCCGTAATCACCCCCTGGGTAATAACACAACCGGGGAGCTTCCGTTCCCAACACAGACGCCGATGCGGCCAGTACGCCGCCGACCCGATTGGTCATCGAGGCCATTGACTCGGGCGCATCCTTCACCCGGATCCGATGCGTAAAGGGATTTCCCTTCACACCGTCCGGCCTGACAGGAACGGGATTCTGATCCGGGAAAAATAGCCCGATTTGCCAGCGGCCACTCTGCCGGAGTTCCCTCAATCGTTGCGGTGTCGTTTTCCGGGGAACGGCTGAACGCAGGCCGTCCGGCCCCACCATCATCACCGCGCAACCCTTGCAGGACTGCAATGCCGCATCCAAGGCCTCCACTACCGCCGCATCCGGATCCATCACGATTATCATGACCGATTTCTTCGCCTGTTCCCTGCAGGGAACGGAATCGACAAACCTATACCCTTCCGTCGCCAGACGGGCCACATGGGAGACCATCTGGCTCACGGTATTCATGCCGGAATAATTGAAGGCCGTGGGGTTTGGATAAAGCAATATGGCCGTCACCTTTTCCTCATTCCGGCCCGCCAACGGCTCCAGCACGCGTATCGCCCGCGAAAACCCGTCCGCCTCCGCAAGACTCATGGCATACTTCCGGATCGCGTCATCATCCCAGGGACGCAACGCTGCCAGCCGTTCGGCATAGGGAAGCGCCAGGCGTGGATCCCCGGCGACAATCTGATAATCCCGCAAAGAGACCAATCCAGGCACAAACTCAGGATTACGCACCAGGCAGGCTTCGTACAATGCTTCAGCCTCTTTCCCCCGGCCCGCCACTTCGAGGGCGCGCCCCGTTAGATGAACCAGGGATCCAGAACCGGGATCATCCGCCACAGCCGCCTGGGCAGATACCACGAGGGAGGTGGATCCACCCTGAGAACCTGCGTCATCCAGACTTTCCGCACGCGTACGGCGCAACACGGGAGAGGAGTAGGCCGCCAACCCGCGCCGGGCCCATTCTGCGGCCTCCTCAAAACGCCCCAATGTCGCAAGTATCTGGGACAGCAATTCATAACCCAACTGGGTGGGCGTGCGCCCGACCGACTCCTTCAATGTCTCGACTGCCTCATCCCCCCGCCCCGTCCGGTATTGAGCCATGGCCATTTCAGTTCCATAGTAGGTAACATCGGGATTGGCCAGATGGAGGAACTGCCACAGATCCACCGCCTTCGAGTCCTCACCCAACCTGCCCCACATCACCGCCAACGCCTCGCGCAAACGAACTTGCCCTACTGCAATCTGTCGCGCCATCCATTCCGCCTCAAGACGAGCCTGCGCATAATCCCCAAGCGTGAGGCTGACCTCAAACAGATCGCCGTGAATATCCGCCTGGTCTGGATCGGATTCCAGACTCGCCCGGTACCCAACCTGAGCGGCCTTATAGTTTCCGCCCACTTCAGCCAGTTTTGCAGAAACACCGGATCGGATGGCAACGGTCTTCGCCCGGGAGAGCACATTGCTCAGAAGCGCCATCCCGCGCATCGCTTCGCCGAGCCGGTTGGCAAGACTCCACGCGGCGGGCCAGACCGGCCAATCCGGATCGCGGGTCAGCGCCTTCTCGTAGAAATCCAGAGCCGGTGCAAAATGCCCCCGACCCTCTTCTTCCCGGGCATAGGTCACATACACATCGGTGACCATCGCCTGATCCTTCGGGCGGGAGAGGGCCCCGGCCAGGGCATTCAGGACGGCGCCAGCCCCTTCAACGCCCGAACAGACGCGTAACCCGTCCACGACCATCGCCACCTCTGCAGGTGCCGCGGTGGAAAGACAGGAACTGATATACGGCATGAAATAGGCAGGAGTCCCTAAAAAAACACCATTCATCGAACGGACACGCCCGAGATATAACCCGGTAATAGCCCGGTTTTCGCCCTCATCCCAGGCCCGGTCCAGGAACGGTTCCGCCGCCTGCATCCGCCCGACCCTGAAAAACTCCAGCCCGGAATCCAGCGGGGACACCCCGGGAAGCCACTTGGCATGCAGTTCAAGAGCCCAGTCTTTCTGCCCATCCTCAGCCATGCGGCCAACCACCTGGCGGGCAAAGCGGGCACGATCGGCCACTCCCAGAACGAAGACCTTTTCCCATGAATCACGAGCACCCTCCCGCTCACCAAGCAGCCATAGCGCCCATCCCAATTCTTGATAAACCTCCGCATCATCGGCCTTGAGGGATGCCGCCCGCTGGAGGGCGAGCCGCGCCTCGGCATAATGCTGGAGTCGCGAATGAGCCACCCCCATCTGCTTCCACGCCTCGGCATTCACTGCATCATTGGTCACGGCCATCACCGCCATCCTCAAAGCCCCTTCAAAATCATTTTCCGCGGCGCTTTCCCTGGACTTCTTGACCAGGAGCGTCCGATCCAGGGCAAGGGCGCGCAGAACATCACCAACCTCCAGCCAGAAATGAGCCATGTTGGCACGATCCATCGGCGCCAATTTTTCATTCATCGCATCAATGGCCAGGATTTCGCGGCGAGCCTCTTCCTGTTTTCCGCCAGCCAGAAGATCACGCACCAGGAACAGGCGGATCGTCACCTGATTCGGCTTGGCCACCAAACTGCGACGGTACTCCGCGACCGCCGCGTCAAAAGCGCCTTCATAATGGGCGAGCCGCCCGGCAATGCCTGCACGGATGACGGGATCCGACACATTGGGCAACAAGGCCTTAAGCTGCTCACGGACGGGTCCCCCATCACTCACCCGCTCCTCAAGAAGAGCCCAATCCGCCCAACACGCCTGTTCCGGATCAAGAATGACGGCTTGATGATAAAACTCCCGCGCCGTTTCAACATCCCCGCGCCTGCGGATCTGGGAAGCGGCCTCTTCAAACCGCCTTGATAATGCCCGTCGCTTATCCGGTTCCGCCGGATAACGCTGTCTGATTTTACCCCACACATCCTGCAACGAAGCCTGCTGCTTCAGACCCAGCACCGAATCCCAAAACAGTTCCGCCTGTTCCGGAGGAATGGAATCCGGCGCGTTCTGAAGATACGCCTTGAGATACTCGACTACGCGCCCGCCCCGGCCAGACCGGGCATCTGAACAGGCAAGATACAATCCGATGGCAGGACGATTCTCGTTCTGCTCCCACACTGCACCAAGGAACGGCTGGGCGGCCAGACGACGGCCACTGGTGAACAGCGTCACGCCCAACTCTTCCATCGTGAAGCCGGGTTTCCACCGCTTGAATAATTCCAACGCCTTGGATTGCTGACCGGATTCAGCTAGAAGCGCCAGAACCTGCCGGACAAGAATATCACGATCCCATCCTTGACCCGCCTGAACCACGATATCCAGGTTGGTCAGCGCCCTGTCCCGATCAGCATCCCACAGCAACCAGCCAAGAGCCCGGTTCGACACCGGATCCTGCGGAGAAATCAGCACCGCCGTGCGGAAGGCCTGAATCGCCGCATTCGTCTCGCCGGCCTGGAGCCGGACGTTCCCCAGCAATGTCCACCCACCAGCATACCCGGAATCACGGGCCACGGAAGCTTCAGCAAACAGTCGCGCCTTCGCCCGGTCACCGGAAGCCATTGCCTCGCGTCCGGCTTGAATCATCTTCACCACAGACCAGTTGGCCGTTTCCGCGGGCAATGACAACTCCCCTGCCTGCCCGGAGGTAATCAAACACGCCATGAGGCCGGTCAGCATCCAAAACCTTTTCATGGCTGTCCCCTTCCTGCGTTCTCTACACGCTCAATCCGGCCTACCCCGCGGATAGCCCGGCCCACCGTACCGCCTTCCTGAACCATCAGCTGGGATGGCGGATGCCAGTGGAGAAATTCCCGGGCCGTGGAAAGCACATTGCTTCCATCCCCCTCAAGCCACACATAGTCCACCCGATTGGTGGCGTCAATCGGCATGGCTTCCCCGGGCCCGACCCGGTACATCACCTTGAAACCCTTCGCCCGCAACAGCCGAGCCCATTCCGGACAGGAGGCATCAACAACAAAGCCCCTGACAAAGGCTCGCAGGTCTTTCACGGCCAACATCGTGTTCACAACATCAACACGGGCGGTCGCCATATCACTTTGCGCCAATGTCAACAACGGCCACACCGCCGCCCCTTCTGCCACCGCCTGAATGTAATCCAGGCACTGTCGCGCAGACAACTCCTGCCCCACGGGCGGAAACGGCGGCAGGTACTCCGTGGCCGTCATTCTTTTCTCCATCGGCAACATCGACCAGGATTCACTCATGACGGCCTTGTGGATCAGGGGTTTGACCTCCAAATCCTCGATGGACAGCCGCCCCGCACGGTTTTCAAAGCCAATCGCTCCCGACAGGTTTGACTCAGCCAGGGGCGCCCTGTCAAACATGGGACGTCCATTCACGATCAGCCAGGACCGACTTCCCTTCACTCTCCAGGTCATTCGAAGCACCTCGCCCCCGGGTGTCGGGACGGTGGCAACCGTTGTCGGAATCCCCCCCCATGACTCCTGAAGCCGGATCGTTTTCGGATCCACGGACAGCCGGATGCAATCGGATGGCGACAGGAACCTAGCGAAGCAGGTCACAACCGCTCCGGGGGTTCGTTTCACCGCCATTGAAATCTCGGCATCCGTCCAGAGGTCGCTCCCCCTGACCCAGGCGGCATCACCGTCATCCAGCCTTAACACGTTGTTGGTCACCCGGGCCCCGTTCAGGAAAATCCAGTTTTCATTTTCGGATACCCCTGTAACGGTCCTGCCTAGGGGGGCGGCATGCTTGAGCAAGGTCAGCACCTGCGGGGCCGACACCTCACCGTTAAGACGCAACCGGGACAGTTCGAAGCGGTTCCGTCCCGGCGAATTGTAGGGATTAGAGGCCGAAACAAAGGCCATGCGGTAGCAGGATGTGACCACCCCGTAATTCAATTCCGCCGCCAGAGGATCAGCGCCAGCCCGGTGTCCAGCATCGGAAAAGGGATAGACATAGGCGGACACGGCGGCGCCGTTTAGCTTCTTCAGGAGCGAGGCGGAAGAACGGTAATCCTGCTCGATACGCCGCCCGAACTCCGCATCCTTCTCCATGCGCTTTTCGGAGGGCAGCCATTTTCGCGTGCTCAGGAAATGGTCCGTTACATCCGACTCCGAAACCACGATGGGATTGACAGCCTCATGCCCCATGCTGGCCAGATCCCATTGCGGCAGAAGGGTAATTTTCCGGACATCGCGCGCCTTGAGGCGCGACTCGTCCCAGCTCTCCACGGATTCCGTCGGAATGCACAGCACCGCCTGCATTCCCAGCGTGCGGAGCACCGGATGGGCCCGGATGAAGGTTTCCTTGCGGGCGCCCTCAAAGAGGATCAGCAACGCCTTTTCGGGAAGGGGGGCGCGATGTTCCAGAAAGGCCAGGGCATCCGCCGTCGTGATGGTTTTGTAGCCTGCCTGCTTCAGCAACGTAAGATGCGCCTTCAACATCGCCGAGGAGGGGTAGATGGCGCTGTCGTCCCGCGTGACGCCCGCGTAGGAAATCGTCATGAACCCATCCCAGTTTGCCCAGGCTTCAGGAGCATAATCCAGCGGAGGCGAAGGTCGGAACACAATCCAGAGAATACCCCCAACTGCCGCCAGGAGCGCCACCCATTGAAGCGCATTGAAAACTCGTTTCATGACCCACCCCTTAGTTTCTCGTACCCCACAAGGTCCGCGAAAATGTCAATACGGCCCACGGCAACTGCCATATGAGAACAAACATGTAGTAGAAGCAGAACAGGATTCCATAGAACCAGAGGCGGGATCGCTTCAGGAACAGGTAGGTGCAACTGATCAGGCAACTCATCAGGAACACCCCCATGATGTAGATAAGGGGAGACCGGTGCTGGGTCAGGGGAACATACAACAGGGACCGCGCCACCACTGCGGGACCCAGCAACGGCAAAAAGAATCCAAGATAGAAGGAGATGGACATCAGAGGCGGACGCTTCCACATGAATCGCATCCCCCGCAGGGTCTCACGGAACCAGGAACGCTTCCACCGCATCTGCTGACGGAGGAATGTCCGGTGATCCTCCGGGACGATCGTCGTCGTCCTCGCGTCATCCTCATACACGATCTTGTACCCCCGCTCCAGCAGCGAGTTAGTCAGACTCCGGTCATCCCCGAAGGTGGCATGCCGGCCAAAGAAGGTCTGGTTCAGCCACTCCTCCCGCACCTCCATGAACACCGTCTTGCGGTAGGCGGCCAGGGGCCCGGAGAGGCACGTCACGGAATCAAAAACGCTTTCCGCCGCCTTCATCACCCGGAAGGCGACATAGTACCGCACCGCCTGCATCCGGGTCAGCAGGTTGGTCCAGACGTTTTCCACATCGCAATGCCCCGTCACGGCGGCAATCGCCGGATCCCCAAAGGGCTTGAC